>CAMCZE010000005.1 GCA_945885655.1 Bacteriovorax stolpii
TAGCTGTGATGATACGTCGATTTGTATCATGGACGCTTCAAATGAAATTCCACAAATTCTTGCTCTCAATAGTTATTCTCAGGATTTTCTCCTCGAGAAATGGGGCGGAGTTGTACCAGAACTTGCAGCAAGAAGCCATGTTAAGGCGATCCCTCCCCTATTGGCCGTGACTTTTAAAGAAGCAAATATTACGGCCGATGACATCACCGAAATCGCTGTCACGACCCATCCTGGACTAACAGGATCACTTTTGACCGGAATAAATTTGGCCAAAACTTTTGCCCTTTTTAAAGAGCTACCTATCATCCCGGTAAATCATCTTTATGCTCACCTCGAGGCCATTCATCTTACTGAAAAAGTTTCTTATCCATACTTAGGACTTCTTGTCAGTGGTGGGCATTCATTGTTTATGTGGGTCACTGGCCCATCCGAAATGAAACTTTTAGGCAACACTTTGGATGATGCTGCTGGTGAGGCCTTTGATAAAGGCGGCAAACTTTTAGGAGTAGGTTATCCTGCAGGAAAACTCATTGATGAAATCGCCGTAAAAGGTGATCCTAAAAAATTTCCTTTTCCCATCAGCTATATGCGTGATCGCCCAGGCAAGATGAGTTTTTCAGGATTAAAGACCGCTCTAAGGGTAAAACTTAATTCTATGGAAAAAGAAGTTATCCAGATTGAGCTTGCCCACATCTGCGCCGGTTACCAAGAAGCCATTGTTCAAACTCTTCGTATTAAAATGGAAGAAGTGATAGAAAAAGTTTTAAATCAAAATCTAAAATCTTTCCAGACACCTATTGTTATAGGTGGTGGAGTTGCTTGTAATTCTCGACTTCGAACTATTTTAAATAAACATTTTAAGAACGTGCATTTTGTTAAACCATTATTTTGCACCGATAATGCCGGAATGATTTCTCATTGGGCCTCTCTCGTTCCAGAACAAAAAGTTTCTTTTCCTGAATGTTTAGAGCTTGATGCTCAGAACAGATTTGTGGAGAAAAAATAATGTCTAAGTTTCCCACGGCCAATAAAAGTTTTGGACAGCATTTTTTAAATAGCCCAACAGTGATCAAAAAAATCACTTCTCCCCTGCCAAATGGAACTGATGCCATTTTGGAAATTGGCCCTGGCCCAGCAGTATTAACCCCACATCTCGCCCAATATGGACTGCCTTTATTCGTGATTGAGATGGATGAGAGATTTGTGGAACTTTTAGCACCTGTTGTTGGTGCAGATCATATTTTTCGCCAAGATGCCCTGACTTTTGACTGGCAGAGCTTCTTACATCAAAAAGGCTTTAAATCGATTTGGCTTGTATCCAATTTACCTTATAATGTCAGCGTTCCCCTCACCTTGTCATTTTTGCGAATTCCTGAAATTAAAAACATGACCTTAATGTATCAAAAAGAAGTGGCCGAAAAGATTCTTCCTAAAGAACAACGTAACTCCATGGGCTCTCTTCACTCCTTAAACCTCACTCAGTTTGAAATGAATCATGTGGTTCATGCTCCACCAGGGGCGTTTGTCCCACCTCCTAAAGTTGATTCCCAAGTTGTGAACTTTAAACGCCGTGAAATGCCTCATATTCCTCTATCTCAAATAGATGATTTTGAGCATTTCTTAAGAATTGTCTTCGCCAATCGAAGAAAACAGCTTGGAGGACTCTTAAAAAAGGAATGGGGCACTGACAAGGCAGTCACATGCATGACAAAATGTGGTCTCAATTTAGAAATTAGGGCAGAGGCCTTAACCTATAAAGAGGTACTACAGCTTTATGAAAATTATTATACTTATTCTCCTTAGTTTACCGACTTGGGCCTTTGCCTCTTTCCCTGAACTTTTTGGATCTTCGGCCAGCACAATTGCAGTTGGAAACCAGGCAGATAAAGAGACGGCCGCTAATAACTATTACGCTAGCGCTCTTTTAGGATTTTCGAAAAAAACACTTTTTAGTTTTAATACTTCCTATGTTTCAACTGATTTTAAAGACATTGATAATGTGGTTTTAAAAAATGATAGCAACACTATTAATAATTTCACTCGCGGCAAATCAGAGATTAATAACACTCCAACATTGATGTTTAATGCTCATCTTTCAGTGCCGCTTTTCACACCAGAAGGTCCTAAATTTAATTTTTCTGTTTTTGGCCCTTACGACAGAATGTTAGAGGCAGATAGTGGAGAGCCATATCAGCCTCGTTATGTGATGTATGATAACCGCTTCATCAGACCTTCAGTCATCATGAGTGTTTCTCAATCATTGGGAACATGGGCCTTTTCATTGGGTGCTCAAACTGGTTTCCAATCAAATGGTGAAACTTATTTTGTAACTCGAACGACGGCCGGCAGTCCATCACTTGCAAAGGTTAACTTCAACGCAAAACCTTCTTTGGGACTGATGGCCAGTGTTGCAAAAAAACACAATAAGGCGACAACCTATCTTTCTTTTCAAGAAGAAATGAAATCTAAATTTGAAAACCGTGCTACCGGACAAACTGAAATTGGAGGAGGGGCCTCTTTTCCTTTTGATTTCCAACTCACATCCCTTCTTTATTATGATCCCATGACCGTTAGACTTGGGCATCAGCGAGAATGGAGTGATTCAAATCTTTTTGTGTCTCTGGATTATCAGAACTGGGAACACTATGAAACTTCTCATGTAGAGCTAAAGAAAAAGGGTGGAACAATCAACGGATCGAGTAACTTTGAAGAAATAAAACTTAAAAACATATTCATCCCTAAAATTGGTTTTACTAAAAAACTTCATGATAAATGGGCCGCAAAAATAGGATACTTTTATCGTGCATCTCCACTAAAAAAATCTGGCATGACTGGCGCAGGCAACACGCTGGATGCTGATAAACATGTGGGTTCTCTGGGTTTTGCTTGGGACTTTTTTATGTTGGATAAACTTGTGACCCTAGATCTTGGATACCAAGGTCACTTTCTTAAAGAATTTAAGGTTACAAAGAGCGCAGGGCGTGAAGACGGTAACATGACTCAAGAAAAGATCGGATCGCCAGGTTATCGTGTTGGTGGTATGATCCATGTTCTAAGTTTAGGGCTGTCTTGGATGTTATAGCATGGGCATTAAAATTATCTGTAAAAATCAACGAGCTGGTTACGACTACTTTCTAGAAGAGAAGTATGAGTGCGGTCTTGAGCTCTTGGGAACAGAGGTTAAATCAATGCGCCTTGGTAAAGGGATCATTAATGATGCCTATGTGGCCATCGATTCGGCCGGAGAAGTTTGGCTGCAAAATGCTACTATTCCCCATTATGAATTTGGAAACATCAACAATCACACTGAGACAAGAAAGCGTAAGCTCTTGTTAAAACGTGAAGAAATCCAACAAATTGAAAAAAGAATGGCCATGAAAGGCTATACGATTATCCCTTTGGCCTTATATTTTAAAGATTCTTTGGTTAAGTGTGAAATCGCTTTGGCCAAGGGCAAAAAACTCTTTGATAAACGCGACACAGCTGCTAAGAAGGACGTCGAGCGTAAATTAAGACAAGGACAATTCGACTAATGCAACCCGACAATGTTCGAAATATCTATCCATTAAACAAGAGCAAAACCTTCACTCATGATGAGGCCTTAGAGCTTGTACCTCTATTGATGCACATCTCATCAAAAACGAAACGTGAATTAAACCTCCTTAACTCTCAATTATCTTTTTTGAAGACTCAATCAGAAAAGGCCCAAGTGATTCAAGAAAAACTCAATCATGAATTACAAACTTGGTCAGAAAAAGTGCGACGTCTTGGTGCTATTCCCGTATCTCTTTGCAAAGTCCGTATTCCAGGTGAAGATGGCCAGTATCTTTGGGAATATCCAGAAACTCGCCTTTTCATGCATTAATAAAACAATGCTTTCACGCCTTCAATGATGACCTTCAACGCAATTAGTATCAACATGATATCGACGGCCTTATCTAATTTATCATCAGGGATTCGACTACTAATAGGAAGAGATAGGCCTACGCCGATGAGGGCCCCAAAAAAAAGCGGAATAACGTAAGTCTTTAGGGAAATAAAATCCACATCCGCGGCTTTGGAAAAAGCTAAAATTTTAGTGAGCTGAAGCATCATCTGTCCGGCACTTTTTGTGGAAAGAATTCCATCTCGTGGAAGTTTGAGTCTGCTAAAAAAAGGAGTAACCATAGGACCCACGGCACCAACAAAAATACCCAAAAATCCAGAAAGCGCACCTAAAGTCACAAAAGTTAGAAGTTTAGGCTCATGTTTGGGTTTGAATTTAAAAGGCATAACAGAAAGAAGAATCAAAGAACCTACTAAAATTTTGAGCCAGTTTGGATCAACCAAATGGAACAACTTGGCCGCAAGCCATGTGAATGGAACCATTAAAAGAGCATAGGCGCCCACCACTTTCCAATTCACCATTCGAAAAAAAAGTGCAACTCGTAATCCATTGGCAGAAAGTTGAGTAAAACTATGAAGAGGAATAGCAAGTTCTGGTGGATAAACAAGAAGAAGGCCTGCAAGAATGAGAGTACCACCACCCAGACCCGTGATACTTGTTACCAGAGCTCCGAAAGTCACAAGAGCAAAAAGCATCAGCTCAAAACCCATTTACCAAACCCTAAATTTTTTATTGAGTTGTATTTGTCTCTTCAGCGCCTCAAAGGCCAAGTCAAATTCATAGGTCATGAATGTTGCAATCTTAACGTATTTATCAAAATGATCAGTAAAATCTTTTTCAATTTTTTCAGGATGAGATGGATCAACTAATCCCTTACGATGACCTTTACCAAGTTCAGATCCCACGGTGTAAGCAAAATCGACTTGCTCCTCAACGTCTAAATACTTTTTCACTTTTGCAGAAAAACTTGGAACCTGACGTCCCCAGAACTGCTTGTCTTGATAAGTAAATGATCCTAATTTTTCTTCTAATCCATCTGCAAAAATTTTACTCGCAAGAATCATCCTCTCACCGTGATGAGGCGTGGGTGAATAAAAAAACTTATTATCTATTTCTTCGTACACTTCTTTAATATCAAGCATAATCGGATCTTTATGCGAGTCTGCATTGATGGGCATAAGAGAAAAAATATAATGAAGTTTTCCAAAACTTCCGGCAACAAGACCCACTTCATCGATTCGATAATCATTGAGTAGATTGCCCTTGCCTCGTGCCTCGATGAAATGCCTTAAAAGCTCACCGACCTGTGGATTTTTGGGATCGATGGCATGATCCCGCATTTTTTTGGCCCATTTCTTATTGGCCTTTAAATAGTCTTTGGTCGTGAGTTGCCACTTTTCTGGTTCAATACTTTTTAAAAGTCTAAGCTGTTTAGATGGAATTTCTGGATGCATGTAATGAGTAATGTAAGCGTCAACAAAATGCTCGATGACCTCGTCATCTAAAAAACCATCTTCATCTTCACGACGTAAAGATAACGAAATAAAAAAACGGATTATATCCCAACAATAAGGCCCAACACGTGAGCGATCGAAATCCAACATGGCCGAACCGGTGAAAGTCTTAACATAATTATCGATATGCGGATTACCGTGCAAAAAAGTCTTAGGAATCTGGCCTAAATCTAAAAGCTGACTTAGTCGGATCTGCATTAAAGGACAGGCCATTCGAAAAAAAAAGTAACGAGACTCTTTTCTAGGCATATTGATAATACTTAAGCGTTTTTGAAAGTCATCGGTAAGGTACTCTTGCATACTAAAACTATGAGGCCCTTTTCAAGGAGGGTCAATATCAGATTTCACTTCTTTAGTGAATTAAGTTAAGATCTTTGTCTATGAAACAAAAACTTCATGATCATTTCGTAAAATTTGGACCTCGACGCTTTGTCGTTACAACAGTACTCATTCTTATCCTCACTGACCTCCTTAATGGTTATTACTTAAAACTTTATTGGATGGCCAAAAATGTCTCTGAATCACTTGTTATAACAGGCCTTAAAAGGGGCGGCGGAGTGTTAGAAGAAATCACACCTAGTACAATGAGAGAGATGACTGGTTTTGTAGATAATAGTTTTTATTTTTTTCTGTTTGTTATCCTGGTCAATAACCTCTTTTTTTACTTTTTTTATCTTCGCCAAAAACTATGGGCACAAGGTTTTGTGCTCTTTTATACCCTTTCGGCAGCTTTTTTCTCAATAACTTTTATCTTTGATGACGTTGACCTGGGTTTTGCTTGGATGTTGTACAATATCCTCACGATCCCGCTCTATCTCTATCTCTTTTTAGGCGTAAAAGTTCTTAAACATGAGACAACTAGCCTTGTAAGTGAAAAATAGGCACGATAAAATTCCCACCATCTGAATTACCCCATATTGGAATTTCTCTGATGTTATTCATAAGCATTCTTTGTCCTACAACTGATAAAATAAATGAATCAAAGGCCTGAGAATTTTTAATAATCGTATCTAAATCATTCTCATAGATAAAAATTTCCATATGCTGCTCTATCTGAAGAATGATCTGTTCACGAGCAGAACTAGCAAGATCCAAATCAAAAAGTTGAAGTAGAAGCGATTTACTCACGACTCTGGCGCGATAAAGTTCAATTAAACAGATCTGAATATTGGATTCATACATCTCTAAATCTTTGGGCAAGTGCCGTAGAAGATAATTAAGACGTGCCAAAAGCATCATGGAAACATTTCCAAAAGATTCATAAGAGATTTTAAAAACTTCCAAAAGCTGGTCGTAATAATTTTTCCAGACCCAGAAATCGATAGGTCTGTGCCAATAAGGCACAAAGCCCTTTCTTAGTTTCCTCTTAAAAGATTTTGAAAGCATGTGCTCATCAGTATTCTTTTTTAGCAGATTCTTAGAATAGTCCACCTCGAGCGAGGCCACTCGTTCTTGTTCATATTTTTTAGGATTTTCATTATGAAATTTGGCGTCTTCATCTAATAGTTTTTTCATCTCTGCACGAACCTCCACCACCGACCGACGTGGACAAGCATTGGCCCCCGTACAGTTGGGGAGACATGTTTCTTCACAAGGAGGACTACTAAGAGGAAAATCAACGATGAGTTGTTTAACACCATACTGAGAAACCCAAGACGTGATGATCTCGTCTCGGTCACGAATCTCTTCGTCTTTAACTTGATTGAGCGATTTGAGAAACCATCGTTTTTTTTCTGGATAATACTCAAGTAGAGAAAAAAAGAAATTTTCTTTTCGTCCACCGCCTAAGCTCATCCCTGCAACGTTTCTTACCACGGGTTCCCCTTAGAGAGGCGACTCCACATTAAAGGGCAAAACTTCCATTCCATGGGCCTTCACTTTTGCCTCGATCATTTTAGGATCAAGACCTTTATGAATAAGAATGAAACAGCCTCCCCCACCAGCGCCGCACATCTTTAATCCTATCACATTACCGTCTTTTTTCAGATCACTTGTAAACTGACGAATTTTCTCAGTCGTGATGCCAGGAAAAAGTTTTTCACGTTCTGTACCTTCAAGGGCGATATTAGCGAGCATCTTGTCCCACTTTTTTTCCTTTAAGGCCTCATAGGTTTCATGAGAAATATTAGCGATACGGGTAAGTCCTTCCACAACCTCGGGTCTCTTATCAAAAAAACCTTTATACACTTCCCAGTTATTGATGCCGGAAGCTCGTGACTGTCCAGAATAAATAAGGGTCAAATGACTTTCAAGTACTTCTTTAAGTTCATCAGTATAAAGTTGCTCAATTTTAATTTCGCCCTCCATACCTTTGATGGCCAGAACTCCACCAGTCAGAGCAGGGAAATAATCTTGATAACCGGCCATTCCTTGATTAAGAATACGGCTTTCAACGGCCTTTACTCTCATCACAGCTGTGTGTCGGTCATAATTATCACCTGTAAAATTACAAAGTGCTCGATAAAGAGTGACTCCCATAGCAGAAGATCCACCAAGGCCAGAACCAGCAGGTGCTCCCGAGGCCAGCTCAAGTTTCACACCACTATTGATGTTAAAAAGTCTCAATATTTGCAAAACAAAAGTCATCTCTTGAAATTCACGAGAATAGACCACTCTGTCTTCAGTAAGATCCGTGGCCGCGTATTTATAAAACTTGTTGTAATCCTTAGAATGAATCTCAATTCCATCAAATGGAATTTTTGAAAGACTCACAGAAGCCTTAAGGCCCGTGGCCACATTTAACGTCACAACATTTTTAATAATCAGATTGATGGGCTCAATATCCAGTGTGCCGCCAACTAAATCGACTCTCACACTCCCTTGATTAGTTACCTGCATTTAAAACTCCAATATAAGGGAGCTCTCGGTATCGGCCAGCATAATCCAGACCATATCCGATAACAAATTTATCTTCGATTTCAAATCCAAGATAATCAATGGTGACTCTATGTTTTAGTTTAATTGGTTTAAAGAGAAGCGAAGCTAGTTTAACTTTTTTTGGTTTTCTCACCGACAGTGTATCCAAAAGAGTTTTTATCGTTAAACCTGAGTCCACGATATCTTCCACGATCAGAACATTTTTTCCTTCAACATTGGCCGTAATATCCATTTCTAAACGTACACTGCCAGAGCTTTGAGTGTTATCGCCATACGATGAGAGAGAAATGAATTCAAGTTTTAGAGGAAGATTGATCTTTTTGATCAGATCAGAGCAGAACATGAATGCACCTTTAAGCACGCAGATCACGATCAGTTCCTCGTTTTCAAAATCGGCCGTGATGGCCTTACCTAAGGCATCGATCCTAAAAGCTATCTCTTCTTCAGAAATTAGAGTTTCCGGCGTATACATTTCCATTCATTCTCCTGGGGGGCCAGTTGGTTATCGACAACCAAGGATAACATGCTCTTAGTTTGTGAGGGAACCAGAAAGAGGCTTAATCTCTTCTTGTAGAGGAAGTTGACCTTGCTCTTCTGTTTCATCATTATCTTGAAAGTGACCGCGACAACGTGCTTCATAAGCATCTGTCTCCCCTAATAAGAATCGTTCTTTATGGGCCGAGAGACGTTGAGTTCTCGTAGCAGGAGCTCCGCAGACAGTACAGATGGCGTGAATTTTCATGACTTCATCGGCCAATGCAAGAAGTGTTGGCATAGGTCCAAAAGGTTGGGCACGATAATCCAAATCAAGGCCAGCACAGATCACTCTGTAGCCACGAGCTGCCAGTTTAGTCACAACCATGATGATATTATCATCAAAAAATTGAACTTCATCGATGGCCACAACACGTGTCGAATCTTTTAGTTTTAAAAGAATTTCAACAGAGTTTTCAACAGGCTCAGATTTTACGGCCTGAGATGAATGAGAAACAACATCTTCTTTATCATATCGAATATCAATGGCCGGTTTAAAAATTTGCACACGTTGTTTAGCAATCTGAGCGCGCTTAATACGTCTAATAAGTTCTTCGGTTTTGCCGGAAAACATAGGACCGCAAACAACTTCAATAGATCCATGAAAATACTGGTGGCTCACAGATAACTCCTCTCGAATGTCTTAAAAAAAACGTGTGTGTGTATCGATAATTCCAAAAATACGGGAGAAAGACAACTAAGGCCTGGTGTGTAAAATTATGAAAATACCGGGCCGTAAGAAAATATCAGCCAATTAAATAAAATATTGCGAGTAAAACAAGAGAAATGAACATAAATCCGATCAAAGTGGGTGTCACAATTATGACATAGGCCAAAGAACGTGAAGCGCCAAGATTGGAACGAAGTCCTGCGTAAAGAAGAAAATAATAAAGCAGTGGCTGAATGATATCTCCAATAAAGGGAACCATACTGAAAACATTTGAGCTTAATGCATGAGTGGTAATCTGATCGGCCACATCTTCTTTAGGTAATTCTGGATTAAGCCAGCCACAAAACAACCGAATAAAAAAACCCCACACTTCAGTCATGACCAAAGCAGCGATAGGAAAAAAGATGATATCTAAGGCAGCAGAAAAGAGAATCAGATAATATGTCGAATAACCTGATGACTCCATCAGTTCTTCAATAAAAGGAAAATTTTCACTCTGCATGGCCAGAAATGATTGGAAGAAGAAATTAAGAATTAAAAGTTTTGCAATACCGCGGATCATAGCAAAAACCCATGACATGCCAAGAGCTTCGGCCAGACTTAAGGGTGCATAAATATGACCGTCATGGTGAGGCATGGCCACCTGATGACGAAACTGTTGGTGAATCCTAAAAGGATGAACCAAAACCATTAAATACGTTTCAAATAAAGACATGATGTTTGTCATAACATTCTCACTCTAACATAGAGTCAAAGCTCGCGCGAAACTTTTCCACATAAATCCCATAATGGGCCTTAAATTTCTGAGTCAGATTGACGACTATGAGTTCTTCTTTTTTCTGCCACATTAAAAGATCTTGTCCAAAAACTTCAAAACGAAGATAGTTTCCACTCAAAACTTCTTGTCTCTCAGTGGGTGAAAGTGGGGAAACTCGATCGGCCTGATCCCACTCTCCAATATTAAAAACAATATCCATGAGTTTTTGAAGGTTATCTATATTGGCCTTAAATCCAGAGGCGTTAAAATCCAGCGGCTCTTTATTTATGATTTGAACATGCCCACTTTTTTTCCCTTGCATCATGGTTAGATCAAGTTTGGTGAAAGATTTAAATGAAGAGGGAGGTATAACCTTACGATCCCAATACTCTTGGAAATGAGTGAAAAAAACTTTCATGGTTCCACCTACCACTAAAAAAGATCTTTTAGCACCGTGGTCGGTTATGATGGGATTGGCCTGCTTTTTAGACTCCTGCCATAACTCCCAACTTCTTATCTCACCTTCGCTATCAATAAGCTGAAGTTCACAAAGCTTTTTAAAATAAGGCCTATTGGTATAGGGAACTTCCTTTTGAATCATCATCTGGGTAAAGAGCGATAAAAATTTTCCCTTAAGCCCCTCATGAACTGTAATGCCATGAACCGGTTTAGGAACTGTGCTGTTATCGACAAAATTAAGTTCATAACCAGGAATACCCTGGGCCTTAATGATAATACGATCAAAAGAAAGGTCAGGAAAAAACCTAAAAAGTTGTTTTTCTTTTAAACTCTCAAAACTTGCCTGAAGAATTGTTTTTAACTCATTTAATTTCGTTTCAGCGACTTGGTTCTCGTCTTGAACAAGCTCATGGCTTCCCCCATCTATGTAGGCGAGATAAATCTTTTTATTCCTAGAAATATAAAAACTTTGTTTATCTAAAGAAGTATCTCCAATGGCCCAAGGTTCGTGATTAATTTCAAAATTTAATGGGTGATTAAAATAAACCTTCCAATCACCATCAATTTCTTTGAGCTTTTTAATTTGAGTCAGCTTTTTTTCAAACTGCGAAAGACCATTAAAAGAAAGAAGCTCTTTACCAAACCACCATCTTCCATCTTCTTTTTCAGCTTCAAATGCCGGAAGTTTTAGGTGCTTAAGTTCAAAATTAATAAGCTGATCCTTAAGGTCCGCCTCTACATGCTCTTTTTCTACTCTTTTTTCTTGAAAAAAATAAGTCATGAGAAGAAGAGAGCTTAAAATACCAACAAGGATGATATTTCTTTTCATAATAAACGACGACGGCGGTAAATAAAAATGGCCGCTCCAAAAAAGATGATCGGAACAAAAAGAATCGAAATCACAAAAATCATCTGTAAATGATTGGCACTTAAAATCACTGGGTACTCTTCAATACCCGGACGGTTAAAAGAAATAATTCCTTCGTCATCGACCATCCATGAAACAGAATTTAAAAAAAGTGTCGTATTGCCCGCCTGCCCTTGGTAGGCATTAATAAGAAATGAACTTGAACCCAAAAGAATAAATCGTGAACCTCGGGCCCCATCTCCCACCTGCTCGCCAATACCTAATAAACCTATTGGGCCCTTCTGATCAATGCCTTCCTTATAATCCGCACGCCCTGTCGTGACGGCCTTAAGATCAGTTTCCGCCCAACTTCCTGGAAAGTCAGAAGTGAAGGCCAAAAGCTCAGCACTGTCATTTCCTTCGATGGTATTAACGGAGGCACTCAAAGGAAAAACTGTACGTAAATTAAAACCCGCCGTAATGGCGTGATCGGGTGAATACTTACTTACAATAGGAATGGTAGCTTCTGCCCCTTGAATGGTTGAGAGGCGATCAATGACAATATCCTTTCCTAATGAGAGACCAAATGGTTTAGCAAGATTATTTAAATTATCATACATCGCAACTTTAAATGAAGGGGCCAATGCTAGGAATACACTTCCTCCGGCCGCAAGATAGGACTGAAGTTTTTTAGTCTCTTCAGGTAAAAATCCTGATGTAGGACCTAAAATAAAAATGGCCGTTGCATCTTTAGGAATGTCGGCCAGAGCAAGATCTAAGTTTTTAATATGATAATTCTGGGTCTCAAGTTTTTCACAAAGATTTGAAATACCTTCATTGGTCTTATCGTCACAACGAAGTTCTTGATGCCCGGTGGTAAAATAAAGATTGATTTGAGAATCTCTCAAGGCCTTAAGAAGCGCATTGGTGACTGATAACTCATCTGTGATAGTAAAAATTGTCTCTTTATTTTTGTAAGAGATGATGACAGTGCCATTCTGAGAAATATTTTTTTCTTTCACCAGATCAGGTCTCACATCCGTATCAATGGCCTCAGTCTGAATGTTTTGGTTTGCAGCACGATAAAGTTTTAAAACGTTTAAAATGCCACCCCAATCTTCTCTTCTGGAATAGACGGTGAACTTAAGAGGAGTTTTCACGATTTCTAAAACCTTCAGAGACTGATCTGTGAGGCTATTTCTTTGCTGAATGGTAATATCAAATTCTTTAAAATTTTTATTTCCTAAGTAGTTTATCACTCCGAGAATAGAGGCCACTAAAAAGACATTAATAACGTGATAAAGCACTGTCTTAAAATAAGCACTCTTCACATATATTTTTAAATAACTCATACGCATGAAGGCAAGTAAACAAGCTAAGCTTAAGGCAAAAACCATTATACTCATGTTCAGTGTTTTAAATTCTGGTGCTGCAATCCAAAGAGAAATGCTCGCAATAACTAATAAAACATCAATGATGACCCATAATGGGAAAAGTAAGTTTTTCATTACCAATTCCTCCGGCCCAGACTCTTCACAGTGAGAAAACCAAACATAAAAATAAATGTCACATAATAGATAAGATCCTGAGTTCCAACAAGGCCTCTAAGGATTTTCTCAAAGTGTGAGGTGATACCGATATAAGTAAAAATCTCTGAAAGAATATAATTTGAATTTAAGTGCCCACCCCAGGTGATCATCCATAGGAACATGATGCCAAGAATAGATAAAAGAGCTGCAATGATCTGATTACCAGAAATGGAAGAACAAAATAACCCTAATGCAATATAGGCACAGGCATTTAAGAACAAACTGGCATAGGCAGTGCCTAAGAGAGTAAAATCTTGAACCCCTACGCCCCAAATAATCAAAGGATAAACGAGAGTCATGAGCAATAAGGAGATAATAAGTGTCGCGGCCGCAAGGCCTTTGGCCAAAACTAATTGCCAATCTTTTACAGGGGCCAACCAATACAAATCCAAAGTCTCTAATCTTTTTTCTTCAGAAAAAAGGCGCATGGTAATCAGGGGAATAAAAAACAGAAAAAGAAAATTTATATTAGCAAAAAGCCTTACAACAACTTCTTCAACAAAGGAGATATCTTGGGTCATGTTTTGAGGGAGGGCCTGAATGCCGTCGGAATAAGTCACGAGCAGGTTAAAAAACATGATCCCTGTAATAAGTGAGAAGAGTCCAATGAGCACATAGGCCAAAGGAGATGAAAAGTATGAATCCACTTCTTTTTTCCATAACGCAAAAATCATTATTTATTCTCCGTCATGTGTAAAAAAATATCTTCCAGTTCTGGAGACTCAACTTGAAGAGTCATGAGTCTTGATCCTTGTTCAATCAAAAACTTGCCAATTTCAGCACGGCAATCTTTTTCGGCCTCAAAAACAATTCTAAACTGCTCTTCTTGCGCCAATGAGTGAAATTCAGCAATCTCATGTTTGCCAAACTGATCAAGCTCAGGAAGTTTTTCTCCCTTCCCTATGCCAATTTTTAACACCAGTCCCTTTCGAAACTTATGATGAATCTGGGCGATGTCTCCTGAGGCCTTGATCCTTCCTTGGTGAATGATCGTAATGTGATCACAAAGCTGCTCAACCTCAGAAAGAATATGAGAGGAAAACAAAATGGTTTTGTGGGCAGAGAGTTTTTTTATCACGTCCCGGAGTTCCACCACTGATTGTGGATCAAGTCCATTCGTTGGCTCATCTAACATCAAAAAAGGAGCATCATAAACAATGGCCTGGGCCAGCCCCACCCTTTGTTTAAAACCTTTTGAGAGATTACCAATCAAACGTTTTTTTACTGCACCTAAAGAAAGTTGATCAATGACTTGATCAACTTGTTGAGAGATGTTTTTGACTTGATGAAGGCGGGCCACAAAACGCAGATAACTCTCAACGGTCATGTCCATGTAGAGTGGAGGATTTTCTGGCAACAGGCCCAATTTATTTTTGAGCAGTATGTTTGTGTAAGAGATTTTTTCTCCAAAAAGAGTGATCTCTCCAGATGTCACGGGCATCAAACCACTAATCATTTTCATGGTAGTGGATTTTCCGGCACCATTTGGCCCCAAGAAGCCATGAATAGAACCTTTTTTAACTTCAAATGAAATGTTTGAGACGGCCGATCGACCGGGATATTCCTTACAAACATTGTCAACTATCAAGATTTTATCCATAATACCCTGTTAAAGTTTGCCTGGTTATCTAAAGGGCCCCAGAATCAAGTCTAGACTCCAGTTCATGGGCCATTAGACCGAGAAGCTATCATAAAAAATTATGACTATTTTAGATACTTTTAAATCAAGAATTCAAGTGGCACAGCGGATCCTCATTACAACTCATGAGTATCCAGATGCTGACGGTATCGGAAGCGAGATCTCATTGTGTCTTGCTCTTAGAGAGCTTGGCAAAGATGTTTATTGCGTTAACGAAGAGCCTCTACTTGATCGCTACACCTATTTAGACGTGGATAAAGTTGTATTCGGTTTTAAACATTTTTTAAGCAAAATGCCGCAATTCATTCCCGATCTCGTCATCGTTGTGGACACCAACACTAAAACACGTGTGGGCCCAATGCTTGGGGACTTTATCACCGACAAGATGGCACAACTTTATATTGATCATCACCCTTGTCGCGGGAGAGATCTATCTAATCATTGTATTGATGTTAAAGCTGCGGCAACGGGCCAACTTGTGGGTGAGATGATCGAATATATAGGTGTAAAGTTCACAAAAAAAATCGCTCTTCCCATTTATACTGCCATCATCATAGATACTAGTTCTTTCCGTTACCCTACAGTTTCGGCAGCAACTCATAGACTTGTTTCAAAACTTATGGACACTGGAATTAATCCTCCAGAGGCCTATAACGGTATTTACGGTACAAAACGAGTCCCACATATGCATCTTTTGGCCCGTATTCTCAATACGGCCGCCACAAACCATGACGAAACTATTGCGTGGATCATTTTGCGAAAAGAAGACATCGACAAGTTTGCTTCTGACGTTGAAGACACTCATGCTTTTATCAATAATCTTCTTATCCTTAATAACATCAAGGTTGCTTGTATGTTTCGTGACGACGGAGACTTTGTAAAAATGAGTCTTCGTTCTTCTGGAGAAATTGATGTTGGTTTAATCGCTCAGGCCATTGGCGGTGGTGGGCATTCTCATTCTGCGGCCACGATTCTGCCAAAACTTAATGGCCAACCGGTTGAAGCCGTGATTGAACGTGCTGTTAAACATGTGGAAAAAGTTCTTAAAGAGTTAGAGAAAGAAATTTAAAATAAATTCATTTCAGGGTACATGCATCTAAATCGATCCTAGGTCTTAGGTCATCCGTCCTCTTTAAGTTTTTCTTTCTTCGACGTTCTTATTTCGGACGGGGCAGGGAGAAAACTCTGCGAGTTTTCTCCCTGCTTTTAATAATGCCTGTGGAAAAGCGATGCTTTTCAAGGGGGTGATTTAGGTGCGTGGGCCTGTTAACTGTGTTTACCTAAGAAGCTGACCATTCGTGATTTAAAAAGCCTCTCGTTCCATTTAAGGCCCAATCTTCTTAGAACTTTTCTATCCAGTGAAACATAAGAGGCTTCCACCTCAGCATAGACTTTTTCCAAGGCTTCAGTGCTAAAGGAGGACAAGAAATAACTTCCCATGGTTAAATACTCACGATTGATTGGGAGATCTCTCACCACCACAGGTCTTCCTGTGGCCAATGCTCCAAAAGCTTTGGCAGGAAAATAACTCTTTGAAAAATCCCAAACAGCTTTGGCCTGATGAGAATAAAGAGCATTGGTTGCTTCACAATGATCTCCACCAAATTCGACCTGAGGATAAGATTTTTTAAAATATTCTAAATGCTGATCTGGACCCAGGACCCTGATCATCTCTTTTTTTCCAAGAAGAACTTTTACGATACACTCAAACTCTTGGGCCGTGAGGTCATGGGTATAAAGGAGCTGATGAGTAAATACAAAATTATGATCTTCATCTCTTACGAAAGGGTATTCTTCCGTTCTATAAGTAGGTTCAATCACTTCAGCATTTGGAAGTTCCAAATAAGTTTTTAAGGTTTGGGAAGTCACAGCGATTTTTGGATATTTTATCAATGCTTTCTCACGCCAATCATTTACAAATGGGCAAAAGATTTTTTGCAGGCCAAGTTTTTTTTGGTCGATCATATCCCACTCTAAGATATAAAGAATACGCTCGATATTTGGGGGAAGATTAAGCCCATGAATGTAACCTCGGCTGATGACGATGACCTTTTGGATACTCGGATGAAGAGGAATGCCCTTAACGGCCACAGGAACAAGCCAAAAGTTTTTAACAAAAACGGAAACATCTTTGGTCCTATGGGTTAAAAAACTAGAAACAATAGATTTTGTTTCAATGGTACCCAGGATGTTTCCCTGCTTATGGGATATTGTATAAATCTCCGAATCTGGAAAAAGATTTAAGACCATTTCTAAAAGAAAAATGGCTTCATCTCGTTTAAGTAAGGAATCTATGGCAATAGCTGTTTTCATCTCTAATACTTTTTAATTTGAATCACAAGAGAGCCTACGATGAGAATAATCCCACCAGCAAGTTGCATTTCATTTAACTCTTTACCTAAAAAAAACCAATTGGCCACAATCGCAAAAAATGGGAAAAACATTTCCGCAATAGCAGTAGTCTTGGCCGGAAGTCTTTTTAACCCCTGATAATAAAGCCACATGGCCAAAGCACCAGAGATGATCACCATAACCACCAAACGAATATAATCTTCGCTTTCTGGCAGCAACATGGATTTATCCCACTTCATGAAGGGGGCCAGAACTAAAAGTCCCATGAGAAAACGTCCACCCATGATGGTTCGTGTTTCGTATCCCGCGAGAGAAAGTCTTTTACCAAAAACTGTAGCTGCACCCCAACCTAAGATGGAAATACTTACAAGTCCATAACCTTTCAAAGCACCATCGGATGTGACTTTTGAATAGTCATTCATCATCAGTTCATAAAATCTTTTGATGTCAGGGGAGCTGACTAAAAGACCACCGAATAAACAAACAATGGCCCAGATGATGAATTTTTTATCAATCTGCTCTTTTAAAATAAGCGAAGCTAAAAATATCGCAATGACTGGCTGAAATTTCTGTAGAAGGATGACCAAAGAAGGATTGAGATATTGAAACGATTCAGTAAATGCCATCGTAGCTATACCTGAACCTAGTCCACCGATAACAAAAAAACTGAAAATATCGGCCACTTTAAGTTCGCCGATTCTTTTGATCGCAGGAATAAGGCCAATCGAAAAGATCAGGGTCAGGAGAATGTGTTCAAAAAAGACGATGGTCACCGGATTTATGCCACGCTCGACCAATGGATAACGGATAAGAGTATCCATGGCCCAAAATAAACACGCAAAAATGATCAGCAGAATTCCCGCCACAGTATCCCTTCTTTAAAGATATTTGGGCTTATCTTAACTCGGAATGGAAGTTTTGGAAAACATCTTGTGCGCGAGCTGCGACAAGTTGTTTTTTTATTTTCTTACGGTCCCCACGGCGCTGCTCTTTAGTGAGCTCCACAGAAGGCAGAAGTCCGAAATTAATATTGGAAGGAGTCGGTTTTTGAATGGTCATGATGTAGTTTACCAAGGCCCCCATGGCCGTTTCAACTGGAAACGCAACAGGTTCTTCACCTTTGATCCGTCTCAAAACCTGGAAGGCCACATACAATCCCATGGAAGCTGATTCAGTGTAACCCTCGACCCCAGTAATCTGACCGGCAAAATAAAGCTCTGGAAACTTCTTACTGCGAAGATCGGCGTCTAGAAGTTTTCTCGCATTTAAAAACGAGTTACGGTGACAAGATCCTAGATGAATAAAACTGGCCTCTTCCATGCCAGGAATCATACGAAAGACGCGCACCTGTTCTTTATAAGTAAGTCTAGTTTGAAACCCTACTAAGTTGTAGGCAGAACCCAAAAGATTTTCTTTTCGCAACTGCACACAGGCCCAAGGCTCGCGTCCATCGGCCTGTTCTAAACCTATGGGTTTCATACAAGAAAAACGAGCGGTATCTTTGCCTCTTTCGGCCATCAAATCAACTGGAAGGCATGATTCAAAGAACTTCCAATCTTCAAACTCTTTGGGTGGAACTTTTTCTGCTTTAACTAGTTCCTCAATAAAAGCGTAATACTGCTCCTTATTCATAGGAGCATTTAAGTAATCTGCCGAAACACCAATAGGTTTATGACGATCTTTAAAATACATTTTTGTATAATCTAATGTATCTGCATCAACTACTGGAGCAATGGCATCATAAAAATAAAAATCATCCCCGGAGATGTCTTTTAAGATCCACTCTTCCAAAGCCTTTGTGGTCAATGGACCTGTGGCCACGATGACAAAGTCACAATTGTATTCAGCTTTTAAACTGATAGGGTCATGGGCTTCCCGATCAATGACTTGAATCAATGGATGATGACGTAAACAATGACTGACTTCGTTTGAGAAGTTTTCCCGGTCTACGGCCAGAGCGTCCCCAGCAGGAACGGCATGTTTTTCGGCACATTCGATAATAAAAGAACCCATGGCCTTCATTTCAGTTTTTAAAAGTCCATGTGCCGAAGTCGGGTCTTTAGACTTTAGTGAATTCGTACAAACAAGTTCGGCAAAAGTGGGAATTTTTTGAGCAGGATTAAGTTTTAGCCCCTTGGTTTCAAGCAAAACGACTTCAACTCCCTTACGAGCTAAAAACATAGAAGCTTCAGAACCCGCTAGACCTGCGCCAATGACTAAAACTCGTGAAGCACCTGATATATTCATGATTCATACTCTTCTGTTTTTAATGTACAATGAGGACGACCTCATATCTCTTTTATGGGCAACGTGTCAAGCAACGAGACGATAAACTATGAATACGACTCTTCATCTTCACCAAACTCATCATACCCTGGCCGACTTTGAAGGTATTTTTGCCTCGACAGTAGAACTTTTAAAAACCGATGGCCTGCATCTTTTTCCAGAACTTTATCTCACGGGATATCCTCTTCAAGATCTTGTCCTTCAGAGGGCCTTCATTGATAAGTATTTGACCTTTGTGAATAAACTTGATCACTGGGCAAAAAATCTTCCCAAAGCTTCATGGGGAGCTTTAGTTGGGGGACTAACTTATGATGTAGAAGCAGATTCCTTACCCAAAAAAATTAAAAACGTTATTTTTGAAATCGCTCCAGGTGTTGGAATGAGAGCTCTTTATACCAAAAGACTTCTTCCAAACTACGATATTTTTGATGAACAAAAATACTTCACTCCTGGAAGTGAAAACGCCTTTTATGAATTTAACGGGGATACTTTTGCACTTCAGATTTGCGAAGACATGTGGGCCTCAAGTTTTCATGAACTTGATCCTTGTAAACTCATGTTAGAGGATGCTCAAAAGAAGAATCTCAAACTCAAGGCCATCATTAACCTAAGTGCCAGCCCTTTTGAAGCGGCCAAAAAAAATAAAAGATTTGAGAGGGCCAAAAACATCTCTCTTCTTTTTGGCTGCCCTTTTGTTTACGTCAATCGTGTTGGCGGTGAAGATGAAATACTCTTTGATGGAACAAGTTTTGTGATGGACGGCAATCACCTTGCCTTAGAACTTGTAAGCTTCAAAGCGGCCAATGGAAGTTTTAATTTCCAGGAACTTAAAGGCCAATATTCAGAAACACCCATTTTCAGAGAGGAAAATACCTGGGAAGGTCTATTTTCTCCTCGAATTGATCTAAAATCAAAACCTGCGGTCTTAAAAACATGGACTCAAAGTGAGTGTGCTGACGTCTTGGCCGGATTACAGTTTGGTCTTCAAGAGTACGCTCAAAAAAGTGGTTTTAAAAAATTTCTTGTGGCCCTCTCGGGAGGCATGGACTCAGCCTTGGTTTTGGCCATCGTTAAACTAAGTCTCAAACCTGGTCAAAGTGTTGAGGCGATTTATATGCCAAGCATACATTCGGCAACATTAAGTACCGAGCTCTCTGAATTACTTTGTAAAAATCTCAATATCCCTCTTACCTACTTTCCCATTAAGTTTTTACACTCCACTGTTAAGAATGCTTTCAAACAAACTTTTACAGAACCTTTTGAAGGTTTAGTCGATGAAAACGTACAAAGTCGCCTAAGGGGCATGCTTCTCTACACCCGCTCCAACCAAACCGGGGCCATGGTCATCAATACATCCAATAAATCAGAACTGGCCGTAGGCTACTCCACACAATATGGTGACTCCGTAGGGGCCATCTCTGTTTTAGGGGACCTCTATAAAACCGAGGTCTACCAGCTTTCCAACCACATTAATCAACATTTTAATGACCTTATCCCTGTAGGCATCATTCACCGAGGCCCTTCCGCAGAACTTCGAGACAATCAACTCGATCAAGATTCTCTGCCTCCCTATGAAAGACTTGATCCCATGTTGGAAGGAATTCTTAGTTATCAGATGGGTAAAAAACAACTTATAAATCTTGGTTTTATTGAAGAAGAAGTGACTCGAGTCCTCAATCTTTATCTAAAATCTGAATACAAGAGATCTCAATTCTGTCCCATCCTAAAAATTAAAGCGAAGAGTTTTGGGTTTGGTTACCGTATTCCGATCAGCAAAAATCTTAATTATCATTTATAATCCAAGGGAGGATTTATGAAGACAGAAGACAAAAAAGCAAAAATGCTTGGTAAAATCAACGAAATCAAATCGAATATCGAAACCTTCATCTCTGATGTGAACGTTAATGATATTAAAAAAAGCTTTAAGGGCATGATGAAAGAGGCCCAAAAAGATTTTAATAAGCTTGTAGATCAGGACCTTTCTGTCATGAAAAAGAAGCTTCAGAAAGAAAAAGATGATGTGGAAAAGAAAGCTCAAAAGTTCTTAAATGATCATAAAAAAGAAATCCATTCTCTCCAGGTAAAACTTGAAAAACTGGTTAAAAAAACGGCCCAAGTTCAAAATTCTTCGAAGAAAAAGACCGTAAAAAAGGCCAAAAAAAGCATCAAAAAGGCATAACCACCTCATCAATTCTAACTCTGGGGAGGTTAAATCCCCCCCAGTTTTGCCCCTCTTCCTCTTCTTAAGTCTGGCCCAAGGTAAGAAACATCTTCACGGTAGTCAACAAAAGTACTTCATCTTTAAGTAAAATCTGAATATAATAGAGCCGAATGACACCTGTTTAATAAATATTCTTATTTTACAATATATGAGTCCGAGGAGGATTTTATGACTGAGACAACACAGACTGAAGACAAAAAAGCAAAGGTTCTTGGAAAGATCAATGAGATTAAATCAAACATCGAATCATTCATTTCTGATGTTAACGTCACTGATCTGAAAAAGAGTTTTGGCCTTATGGTTAAAGACGCTCAAAAAGACTTTAATAAATTAATTGAGAAAGATCTTACAGCTGTTAAGAAAAAACTTCAGAAAGAAAAATCAGATATCGAAAAGAAAGCAAAAAGATTCCTTAACGAACACAAAAAAGAAATCAACTCTCTGCAAGCTCGTTTTGAAAAACTTATGAAGTCATCAAAAGTAAAAGGTCCCAAAGTTGCTACAGCAGCAGCTCCAAAGAAAAAAGCTAATAAAAAAGTAGCTAAAGCAGTAAAAAAAGTGGCCACTAAAAAGCCTGCCGCTCTTTAATCTTAAAAAAACAAGTCTTTAAATAAAAAAGGCCACAAATCAATTTTGATGTGGCCTTTTTTATTTGTTCATCTTTAATCAACGCCTCATGACCATTCATGATGAACTTCGTTATTTTAACAGTGCGCCTTCACAGGAAAGTGAAAAGAGATTGATGGTTTGGAATATTTATCAAGATATGATTTCTATTAATGCAAATATTCATTCTGTGGGACATTGCCACTAGGAAAGAAACAGGGTGGGAGCTTCGGCTCCCGCTTTTTTATTTAACCAGTAACTTCTGTAACGTGAAAGACTTTTCCTCGACCTGACTTTTTAGACATATACATCATTTTATCTGCAAAATCGATAATGGACTTAGCACTAGTTGCATCTCCAGGAAATTCCGCCATACCAATAGAGAGTGATAACTTATAAGAAGTTTCGCCCTCCACTTTAAATTCAGTACTTTTAACCGAACTAGATATACGAAGGGCTATCTTTTTAGACTCCTCTAGACCCGTTTTAGGAAGAAGAACGATGAACTCATCTCCCCCGTAACGATAAACAAGGTCCGAAGAGCGAAGCTGCTCTTTAATGATACCTGCCATATCTAAAAGTAGCTGGCTACCCACCACGTGTCCAAACTGATCATTAACATTCTTAAAATAATCGATATCGACAAACAATAAACTGAAACCTGCGCGCTCGTGTTCATAACGGCCGATAAATAGCTCGAGATCTTCAATAAGTTTTCGCTGATTATAAAGGCCTGTTACTTCATCAGTAAGAGAGAGCATACGAATCTGTTCACGTTTTTTTGAATCTAAAAGAATTGAAACAGAGGTCTTTAAAACGTTGGAGAGATAATCACTTAGGATCTCTTTAATCGAATATTCGGAGGTTTTTCTTGCCACTAAATATGAAACTCTGCCGTCCCCCAACTTAACGAGAAAATAAAATCTGTCTCGATGAAACCGTAAACCAAAAATGAGTCCGGTCTCATCAGAGAGGAAACGCTGGATCCGTTTTTGTTGTTGTTCACTTAAATGAAGTTTATGTCTTAATGACTCAACAATCTTATTATTTGGAGTGAACTTAAGATCTTTTTCTACGGTAAAAAAATGATTTAGGTATCGACTAAGCCCGGCCGCAATATCATTGACCGATGAAAAACTCTCCGGACGTGAAAAAAGCTGAAGTACCGCCCTTTCAGGATTAAGTTGACCACTTTGAATGGCGCCATAAAGTTTTAAACGATAAATTACTGTACGTATTTCATTTGATTCAAGAGGCAAGGTTAAAAAATCAAACAGCCCGGCCCGAAAAGCTCCAATCACACCATGAAGATCTGGTCTTGGAGATAACAAAGTAATCGTAGACTGAGGCACATGTTGACGAATTCTTCTGATATCATCCACCGTTTTTTGACTTTGACGATTTGAGAAAAAGAACACGGCATGTGGTTTACGTTTATTGTAATTTTGTAGATCCCCCACTTCCTGAAGGTAAGTGAGATGGTAATTGATATGGTTTTCTTTCAGTGAGCGTTTAATCGCCTCAATGGAGGTTGAGTCTAATCCTATCGCCAGAATATCAAGCTGGTTATTTCTTTTTTTCATTACCCTACATATCTATGTTTTTCTTTAAAGCATCTAAAGCGTTTCCCTTATCCGATTCGTCTTCAAGGACGGTGATCGCATTTCGAAGCGTTTTAATGGCCTTTTCTAATTTATCTTCCAACTCATATCGACTTTCAACGGACCTTTTCTCTTGAGTGGAGATTGACTCCATATCAAATTCCATCGCGTCTATTTTTCGTTTTAATTCCAAAATTTTGAGGTCTCGGTTTTTGATCTGAGTCTCGGCATCAGACTTTAATAACTCAAGCCTCTGCTCCAATTCTCTTTCATGAAGCTGGACTTTTTTAACATCCAGTTTATTCCTTTGAGACGCTTTATCAAGCTCTTGCTGCATGATCTTATTTTTTTCTTCAAAAATAAGACGTTTTTCGTCAAAAAGCTTAATGCGATCTTTTAAATCGCTGATCTCTTCGTTATTCTTTTTACGAATGATGGTGAGTTCAATTTTTTTCTCGTCTAGCTCTGCACGTAAAGAAAGCATCTGACGATTTTGTAAAATTTTATCTTCTTCTAAATGTTGAATCTTACTTAAAAGCTCCTCACGATCTGAGCGAAGATTTGAGATGGTGGCCTGGGTGCGCTCCATTTCACCAGAATATGCATTGGACATTTCTCTGAAGTCTTCATTTGACATACGATTGTTCTGAGTAGGGATCTGAGAGGGTGCCATAACGGTTGTGATTTCTTCTATCACTGCTGGTGCCTTAGGCAGAGCTTTGACCTGTGTGACTTGTTCTTCTGGTTCCAAACTAAAATCAATTCCATCTAAATTGATCTCCTCAGAAACAGGAACTTCCACTTTTTCTTCTGGCACTGACCCTAAATCCACATCAAGTGAAAAAGAATCGTCTAAATTTGCATCCGCGACATTAAGTCCAGCTTGAGTAGCATCATGATCCATGATGGCATCAATTTCTTTTAATTTTTCTCTGGCATCATCTGAAATGTCGCCACTTAAACTTAATGCATCTGTTTCACCTAAATCAGTGTCAAAATCAAGTTTTAGTCCCGTGCTAGAAGCATCGGATACCTCATTTTCCAAAGGAGCAAGGTTAAAATCTATATCATCGCCTAATCCTAAATCCAATTCTCCTTCCTCCTCCCCTGAAGCAACAGACAATTCGTCATCAGAACTATCTAAACTTAATTCTTCAGAATCATCATCACTAGTCTCAAGATTTAAATCTTCTCCAAGATCAAAATCAAGGCCCTCCTCTTCTGAAGGCTCTGACATCTCTTCTTCTTGGCCATCTTCAACGAGGCTGAGCCCTGGACCATCATCGATGTTCAGATCCATTCCTTCATCAACAGGTTGAGTTGAAGGAACTTCGATATCCCCTAACTCAAACTCCTCTAAACCTTCAAGACTGATTTCATCGTCTTTAATACTCATGTCGTTACTTCCTGCATCCTCAAGAGATGCCATATTTAAACTTTCTTCATTCTGAAATAATGGTTTTTTATCTATAGAGGGTATGGCCTTTTTAAAAAGTGCATCTATCTCTAAACTCAAAACATCGTTTTTCATCTCTTGGAGTTTCTCGATCTCGGAGACCTGTTTAGATGCCATATGATCCTCTAATTTATTACCCGTTGGGTTAATGTCCGGAGGCAATAGACCTGCAAGAATATCCTTAAGACTTTTTTCATCTACATCATGAGAAATGTAAACATCCCCACCTACAGGAGTCATTTGGTGTTTTTTTAAATCTAGCGCACTATTATGATCAATGATGTAGAGCACTTTAAATGAAGATGACTTTTCACGAATGGCCAGGACTAAATCATCTATAGATTCCTGAGGCTCGGCATAATGAACGAAAAAAAAGTTTGTCTCTTTTTCGCTGATCTCTTCATCTTTAAAATATTTTTTGTCTGTAATGAAAAGAGCATGCGCCAAAAACTGATAACGTTTCTGGAACGAAGTGAAGGATTTTGTGTCAAGACTAACAAAATAGTATGCCATTATTAAAAGGCCCTTTTTAATAATGATAACTTAGATGCGCTCATGCTAAACTAGAGGCAAAGATTGCAGGTTTTTATAATGGAACTCGGTATTGATTACTACCGAGCATCATAATACAATCTTTGTATTGAGCTCATGGAGGAATTCTTGAAAAACATTAAGTTGATTACGTTCTTATATCTGAGCATTCTTGTTAAGAATGTCTCTTCCCAGGATCATTTTTTACCCTCAAATATATTGATGATGGATGAAAAATTTGGCCACCACGTCATCTTAGTTGAAAAGGCGACTCATAAAGTCCACCTTTACGAAAACAAAGGTTCTTTCCCCAAACTCGTTAAAACTTTTTCAACAGCTACTGGAAAGTTCAAAGGTAATAAATCCAACGAAGGTGATCACAAGACTCCTGAAGGCATCTACACCATTTACGATTTTCTTTCTAAGGAAGAACTTTTCAAACGTCATGGAAAATATGCTGAGATTTATGGCAGTGGCGCTTTCCCTATGGATTATCCAAATTTTGTTGATCACCGTGAAGGTAAAAAAGGTGGGGGCATCTGGCTTCACTCCACTGATAACGATTCTCGTATCTCAAAAGGCCTAGACTCTCGTGGCTGTGTGGTTGTTCAAAATTTAGATCTTAAAGAAATCTCTCAATACATCGAAATCAACCACACCCCTATCATCGTGGTTCAGGACGTCTTTTATCTTACTGAGACAACTTGGAACAGAAACAGAAAAGATCTTAGTGATGCTGTAGGAAAATGGGCCAAGGCCTGGCAAGATAAAGACTTTAATGGTTACATCAACAGTTACGACCAACAAAGATTTTATGACCGGACAAAAGGTAGTTACGCCTCTTACAAAGCCTATAAAAGCTCCGTTTTTTCTCGGCCAGATAAACCAGAGATCAAATTAGACTTTATCTCCATCATGGCAACTGAATCTTATGCTGTTGTTCATCTCCAACAAAACTATCGTTCAGCAATCATTAATGACATTGGTAAAAAAACCCTCTATCTTAAAAAAGATTCTAATTACGATTGGAAAATTATTGGAGAAGTGTGGTCTAAGACTGAATCAACCCACCTTGCCTTTACTCCTTCAAAAAGATTTTTTAAAGAATAAGACATGAAAGATTATATTCAACAGGCGAGCGGAGAAGTGGCCATCGTTATATATGATGCCCCACTTCCTCCAAAGTATTTCCGACTCACGAAAAGATTTATTCACACCTTGTTTGTGGTTATCCCTATTTTATTAGTGCTCTCTTTTGTTGCACTCTTTTTTTGGGGGCTGGGCTCTAGACTCAAAGAGGCACCTAGACCACAATTTCCAAAAGTCATTACCGAACAAGAAAATAAGGTCTCTAACCTTGAGGCAGAAGTTAAAAATCTTAAGGACAGTAATGATGCCCTGGCCACCAAGATTGCTACTCAACCTGGTACTCAGGCCGCAGAAGATCCTTATCTTTCTGTGATCAAAAAACCCTATGGTATGCAGAATTTAATTTCTAGCAATAAAGTCACCCTTGATCAGTT
>CAMCZE010000006.1 GCA_945885655.1 Bacteriovorax stolpii
TATCAGAAATGCGATTGGTAGATTATTAGAAGTCTATTTGTTATTAGACCGTGTTCTTTATTTAGAAGAACACGGTTATAAAGTTCAATTATTGCAAGTCTTTGATGAAATACTTTCCCCAAGAAATTTAGGGATCATCGCTAATTTAGATGAAACACTTCTCTCATCTCACGATTAAGAAGTTCCATTTTATGGTCGATGTCTTTGTGGTTTCTATCATTTGGATCTAAGAGATAATTCTCAGGGCCCATTTGTTTAACCATAAGTTTAGTCTGCCAAATATTATCATGAGCAATATTGATATCTTGACGATATTGATACTGCTCAAGAGTTTCTTTTTTGATGAAGTCTTGGATCGAGTTAAAATAATGATCATTGTAGATTTTTTTACCGTCGGCCAGACGAGTGTAACCACGAACGACATAATCAATGTAGACCACATCACATTCAAAAACTTCAAACATATAGTTAAGAGCGTTCAAAGGAATAATGTCACCACAAGTGGCCACATCTAAGTCCAAACGAAACGTGCAAATTCCTTCAGGATCTGAAGCATCTGGATAAGTGTGAGTTGTGATATGAGATTTATCTAAGTGCATTTTTACAGAAGCATTCGCTGTGGAAACTGTTTCTTCCCACTTTCCACCTTTAATGTCAGACATTAAAGTCATCGTAGAAGCACCAACTGGATCATAATCTTGAATGGATTCATTTAGAATATTGGCCTCAATAATTTTACAAATGTTTCGAGCGATATCACGGATATTGGCCGCACAGTATTTGCTATGAATGTAATTAATGTATTCTTGTTTCTGCTCTTCGTTCATGGCGATACAGAAATCATAAAAGTTAAAAGAAAGAATCTTCGTTAGATTGTTAAAGCCTGAAAGCTTTATCGTTTTCTGCATACTCATCGTATGGTCCTCACGGCACAGTGGTTTAAACAAAACTGAAAAGTCTTTGTAAGTGATTTCGGGGATTTTGACAAGGAGAAAGGGCCCTGAGCGTTAAGCCCAGGGCAAATTTAACATAGTACTGAGCTTAGATTAATCCTAGAGATTTTACAGCATCTCTTTCACCACGTAATTCATCAAGAGTGAGCTTGAATTTCTCTTGGCCAAATTCGTTATGTTTAATGCCTTCAACGACTTTTAGCTTGCCCTGCTCGACTCGGCATGGATAAGAGAAAATAAGGCCCTTATCGACCCCATATTCACCATTTGACGATAAACACATAGAAAATGTCTCATTGGCCAGAGTGTCCGTTACAAGTGAGCGGATCCCGTCAACGACGGCATTTGCAGCGGAAGCGGCCGAAGATGCTCCACGAGCTTTAATGATAGCAGCTCCACGTTGCTGAACGGTCTTGAGGAACTCACCTTTTAACCACTCTGTATCAGAAATCACGTCTGTCACATGTTTTCCATTGATTGTAGCATTATAAAAATCGGGATACTGAGTGGCAGAGTGATTACCCCAGATCGTGAGATTTTTGACTGCAGCCACATCAACTTTAGCTTTAAGGGCCAGTTGAGATTTCGCACGATTCTCATCAAGAGAAGTCATTGCAAAAAACCTGTCTGCAGGAATACTCTTAGCACTGTTCATAGCGATCAAAGCATTTGTGTTACAAGGATTTCCTACAACAAACACTCTCACATCAGAGGCTGCATTTTTTGCAACAGCTTGACCTTGAGCTGTAAAGATACCACCGTTAATTTTAAGCAGATCAGCTCTCTCCATTCCATCTTTTCGAGGAACAGAACCTACACAAATAACCCAGTTCGCATCTTTGAAGGCAACGTTAAGATCAGAGCTCATCACGATGTTTTTGAGCAAAGGAAAAGCACAGTCCTCTAACTCCATACCAACTCCACGAAGTGCAGGAAGTGCTGCTTCGAGCTCTAAGAGCTGAAGTTCAACCTCAGTTTCAGGCCCAAACATTTGTCCCGAAGCAATTCTAAAAAGTAAGGCATATCCAATCTGTCCAGCTGCACCAGTAACAGCAACTTTAACTCTTTTCTTGGCCACAAAAAACCTCCGACACGTTTAGTTGATTTAATTGAATTTATTATAAGGGAAACAGGCAAGATTCCACACCTTTTATTCGTCTTGCCTAGACAAAATCTCATTGTGAAGCATAGTATTAAGACTAAAAGAGTATTCTAGGAGCATCCTTTGGAAAATAATTCAAACGCTGGCGGCCCACCTCAAGGACCCCGTCCTGAAGGTTCGAGTGGCGGTGGAAACAATAATAGACGTAGACGCTATCGCAGTAACCGCTCAGGCGGCGGGAGTGGTAATAACCCTAATAACGCTCCTTCAAATCAGAATCGATCTCAGAGCACTAACGTTCAACAGAATCGTAGTTCTCAGCAACCTCCACGCGAGAATAACAATCCTAATCGAAATCGAAGACCTCATGGTAAAGTACTCACCTCTAATCAGGTTCTCGTAAAATACGATAATCTTTTAGAGCAACATGTTATCACTCGCAAAAAATACTATGAGTACTTTAACCGCGTTGATGAAAGACAACTTTATAAATTAGAAAAAAACTTTTTTGACAGCATTGAGCATCTAAGACGTTTTGAGGCGGGTCTGGAGCCTTGGCAACTCGAAGCTTTAGAAAAACGTAAAACAGAACGATACCGTTTGGATCTGACGTACTCTGGTAACCACGATCTTGACCCACAAGGTGGAAAGATAGAAGTCGCTCCAGAAGAGGTTGAAGACCCACACTTTAAAGACACACAAAAAGAAGCATATGTTGAGTATAGAGAAGATACTGAAGAGTCCGAAGGCTCCTATGAAGACTACCTTAAATTAAAGGGCCTCACTTAGAGGCCCTCATTTTTGTAATCATTTTTATAAATTTTTAGATTCCGTCTGTGCCAGTTGCTGAGTAGTGAGGAGCAAGTGTTACATCTGCAGATGAAGATGTAACTTTTTCTTTCTTCGATACCTTTAGATTGTAGAGATAGTTATTAAGCGTTTCTTCCTGATCTTTCAGGATTGAAGATTTAAGTTCTTCAGCAGAAATGTCTAAAACTTCAGAAACTTTTTTAAGCATCTTAAGTGGGATGTTACAAAGAGCTCTTTCTACGTTTGAAATAAATTGGCCATTTTTATAACCTAATAAATGTGATAATTCTGACTGCGAGTACCCTTTTGGATGATTCATTCTTTTAGTACGAATAAGCTGAGCAATGTTCTTAAAGCAACGCATGTGTTCTCCATCTGGGTTGGGGCAAGATTAAAAATATTATTCATTTTTTCTAGAATGTCATTCACCATTCTGAAAAAATATTATCCATCATATCGGAGTTTTTTGTGGAAACTAATTGGGAAAAATTTGTATGAAGATTATTTCGTGGAACGTCAACGGCATACGCTCTGTGTTTAAGAAAGGATTTGTTGAATGGTTCGCTAAGGAATCACCAGATATCTTATGCCTACAAGAAACAAAAGCACAGTTTGACCAATTTCCTGAGTCTCTCGTACAACAAAATGACTACTCAATATCGTATAGCTGTGCCGAAAAGAAGGGTTACTCAGGTGTAGCAACATTTAGTCGAGAAAAAATCCTTGACACAAAGAAGATCGAAAAAAAAGTTTTTGATGATGAAGGGCGTGTTTTAATTCACGAGTACAAAGATTTTTTTCTTCTTAATTGCTATTTCCCAAATGGACAACGAGATCATAATCGTGTGCCATTCAAACTTGATTTTAGTGAAAATATTCTCACTAAAATAAATCAACTACAAAAAATAAAACCAGTAATCATTACTGGCGATTTCAATACTGCACATAACCCTATTGATCTTGCAAATCCAAAACAAAATACCAAAACGACTGGCTTTTTAGAAATTGAAAGAGCGTGGATGGATAAACTTGTCTCTCAAGGATGGATAGATATTTACCGCAAACTTAATCCAGAAAAAGTCGGAAGCTACACGTGGTGGAGTAATCGTCCAGGTTGCCGAGAAAAGAATATTGGCTGGAGAATTGATTATTTTTTTATCAGTCCAACTCTACTTCCAAAGGTGAAAAGAGCAGAAATCTTACCCGCTGTTTTGGGTTCCGATCACTGCCCTATTTTATTAGAGTTTAACTGATTTTTGAAAGACGTTATGCCCATGATGGTAAACGGCCGTCACTAAGTCATCATATGCTCCACGTTTATTTTCATGTGGGATGATGATCTTTTTTAAGAGCTCTTCGGCCGTTTTGGCCTTACCGTGGGCCGGAACAACAATAAAGTTTGCTTCTTTGTTTATATTTAAATTTCCTGTTTTTTTCTGTTCTAAAATTTCTGCACCTGCCAGAGTTGAACGATAAAGGGCCTTCACATAAGTTGCCCCGCTTATTCGTTGACGTTGGTTTTGTTGAACAAAACTTCTCATGACATCAAACATTGATAGGAAGGGCCCACCTCCAATGTCTGATCCCAAGGCCCAGCGGACTTTATTTTTTTCAATTTTTTTAAAATCAAAAAGACCTGAACCTAGACCATACTCTTCATGAGGAGCATTAGAAGTCGGACAATGAATAACAGAGGTCAGAGTTTTATTTAAAACTTTAAGTTCTTTATTCGAAAGATGAATCCCATGACCCATAAGAGATCTTTTTCCTAACATACCCGTTTTTTCATAAATTTCTGTATAAGAAGAGACTTTTTCAAATCCCGGAAGAGCACGATACAGAGAAAGAACAAAATCAATTTCTTGAGTTGTCTCTGAAAGATGTGTTTGTTTAAAAGCTTTTGCTTTATCGGCGAGTTTACTTCCCTCTAACATCACCTTAGGAGTTGTCGTAATAGCAAAACGAGGAGTAAATGCATGACGAGCACCAAATTTTTTAAGCAGACGTTTAGTTAGACCTAAAGAATCTTTTTCAGATTGAACCAGCTCCAGAGGAGAGTTCATGTTCATAAGCACGTTACCTATGACAAAATCACCCTTCACGTGTTTCATGGCAGCTACCAGCGCATGTTCGTGAATGGAGCTATAACAAGCGCCACCCATCGTACCAGTGCGTATGAGATGTTTAAAAAAATCTTCTGCTTTTTTTTCTGCATAAGCTTTTTCTGAATATTTCATCTCTGTTGGGAAGGTGTACTTTTCAAGCCATCCCAAAAGAGAATCTTTGGGCATCTGCCGCACATCATCTTGAACCCAATGAAAATGCATATCAAAAAAACTTGGCATAATGACAGATGTGCCAAAATCCACAGTGTTTTTCTGAGTCATTTTTTTCTGATATTTTTTTAAACCTAAGGTTAAAGACAGGATGTCTTTGATCTTAGAGTGTTTTCCAATTTTTTCGACGACTAATAGGCCAGAAGGATAATAGTCGCACTTCTTATCACTCTGAGGATTAAGGATCACTCCTTGATAAAAATGCAATTTCTGCTGCGCCATAGTCTATCCTTTTACCTTTACCAGGTTCGCTTTTTTCATTAACCTAATGCTCATATGAGACACAATATTTTACTCTCTTTTTTTACTCTTGTCTTGACCCTTTTTCCCTTGGCGTTAAAAGCCAGCTCCTATGAAGTTCAAGACATTAGTATTTTAAGTGTGAATTCGGCCATTACTCCAGCGACCTATGACTATCTTAAACATCAATTTGCTCGCATGAATGAAGGCTCCTTAGTCGTACTTAAAATGAACACACCTGGTGGACTCGTCACGACGACTAAAGACATCATCACTTTAGTCGGCAAATATAAGTTCCCTCTTGTCGTATGGATTACGCCTGAAGGAGCTTCCGCCTCAAGTGCAGGCGCCATCATCGCGTCGGCGGCACATTTTATTATAATGACACCTGGATCAAACATGGGGGCCGCAACACCTGTTGGTTTAGGTGAAGACCTAAAAGAAAGTGATGGACGCTCAAAAGCACTCAATGATCTCACGTCCCTTGTGAGATCTTTAAACATCTCTCGTGGCAGACCGGCCGCTCCCTTTGAGGAAATGATTAAAACAGCGGCTTCCTACACTGATAAAGAGGCCCTCAATCTAAAAATTATTGATGGAGTCGTTTCTAAACAAACTGAACTCATCACTCTCCTTAAAGGTAGAACATTTTTTCTTCAAGGCCAGGAACAAACACTTACTTTTAAAACTGGTTTTACCTCTCAGGAACATGGGCCAACAATTGGTCAGAAGATTTTAGAAGTTTTAGCAAATCCATCGACGGCATATTTTTTATTTCTCATTGGTGTGGCCCTCATTTATTTTGAATTTCAAGCTCCCGGCGGTTTTATCGCTGGCTCAGTGGGTGTCTGTTTTATGATTCTTGCCGCCATTGCTTTCCAAGTTCTTCCTCTCGACTGGGGAGCATTTGGTCTCATATTGGTCGGTATCGTACTTTTTATATTAGAAATTTTTATCACCAGTTATGGCGTCCTCTCTTTTGCAGGTCTCAGTGCTTTTATCATGGGATCACTTTTTTTATTTCATGGAGAGGGAGGTTTTATCAGTGTCGAATATCCTGTGCTGTTTTCCACTTTAGCTGGTGTCCTTTTAGCTGTAGGGGTTATCGTCTGGTACATTTACAAGGATCAGAAAAGACAAGGAAAACCAGAAAACTTTTTTATGCCTATCGGAAGCCTAGGTTTTGTCATGAAAAAAAATCAGATTACCAACTTCTATCAAATTAAAGTCCGAGGAGAAATCTGGAAGGCCTCTTCGGAGACTGAACTTCAAATTGGCGACAACGTCGAAGTCATCTCAATCGATCAAGAATCACTTTTAGTTCTCATTAAAAAAGTATAAGGAGTTTTATGTCATTGACCTTTTTGCCTTTTCTCATTTTTGCTGGACTTATTCTTTTCAGCACTTTTAAAATTCTTAATGAATATGAAAGAGGAGTCGTTCTTCGTCTCGGAAAGTTTTCGGGTGTTCGTGGTCCAGGACTTATCATCCTCGTTCCAGGAATCGAAAAGATGGTTAAAGTCGATTTGAGACTTGTAACCATGGATGTCCCCTCTCAAGACATCATTTCTAAAGATAACGTGACCCTTAAAGTAAACGGTGTCGTTTATTTCAAAGTAAGTAACCCCCAACACGCAATCATCTCTGTCGAAAACTACTATCACGCCACTGCCCAAATTGCTCAAACGACTCTTCGTTCAGTTATTGGCCAGTATGAGCTTGATGAGATTCTTGCTCAACGGGATAAAATCAACTTAAAACTTCAGGAAATCCTTGATGAGTTGACTGAGCCTTGGGGAATCAAAGTCACTAACGTAGAGGTGAAGGCCATTGATTTACCTGTAGAAATGCAACGTGCGATGGCCAAACAGGCAGAGGCCGAAAGAGAAAAAAGAGCGAAGATTATTTCGGCCCAGGGTGAATTTGAAGCAGCAAAAAAACTATCTGAAGCTGCACAAGTTTTAGGGGAACATAAAGATGCCATTACTCTACGTTTCTTAGAAACAATGAGGGAGATCGCTGGCTCAAATAACAGCTCAACGACTTTTTTCCCGATTCCAGTAGATTTTCTAGGAAAACTTCTCAGTAAATAAATAAAAAGATAAAGGGCCTCATTTATTTTGAAGGTCCTTTATCTTTTTTCATTTTTTTGTATCTATCAACGTGCCTTTTTCTTTTGATTCTCTACATGTTCTGGATGATGGGCCTTATGATCGTGTGCCTTGTGATGATTTTGATCATGATCATGATCAATTTTCTCTTTTGTAACGTGCTGATGTTCTTTATCGTGCCCATCTTCAGCTGTGGTGGTTTTAGTCTCAGCTGCGAAGGCCATAGAAGAGACAAGAAGAGTTAAAATAAAAATAAAATTCATCGAACATCCTTTGTTGAAATTAAACTGTTGGCCAATTAAAAACGTATTACCACTTACTAGAACCGAGCTGCTTGATATTCATCTTATCAATTTTTTTGTCTTCTTCGATATGAGGCTCTATGTCCGCTTCCTGAACTGAGGCCGGACCTCTTGCTGCAGGCCTTTTAAATGAATCGTTATTTTCATTTTTGATGTCTTTTCTTACACCCTGTAGAAGGACCTTATTAAAATCCTTAATCTCATCAGCAAGTGCCAATGTTGAAATGAAAATGACTAATATCAAAAATGGTTTCATAAATTCCTCCACCATCTGTATCGGAGGCCTAGGGATCACTCTTTAGCAGTAAAACAGTCAATTACTGGCAAAATGTAACCCTACTTACATTTTGAGGAGTTATGCTGTCATCAGGTTCATCCGCCAGGGCTTACGCATCTAAATCTATCCCAATTCTAGCGGCTTACCTTGATCCACTTCGGAAATAGAGTGAAATTTAAAAGAAAATGGAGCCGAAGTGGGCCCTTGAAAAGCTTCGCTTTTCTGCAGGTATTATTAAGGCCAGGGAGAAATAAAAACGTCGAAGAAAAAAAAACTTAAAGAGGACGGAGGAAAGATTTAGATGCGTAGGCACTAGCTTTATTTCCACAAAAATCTCTTCTGTTATGGCCACATAAGCTAATGGATGAATCTGAATGATTCATTGTCTTTGTGAATGGAGTTGGTAGAGCATTACTAAGATTATTAAGTGAAGAAAAAGAAGCGATGATGAACTTAAACCGATGTGTCTATTATGCGAATAGATGTGTAAATAAAGGGGGAGCTAACTCCCCCTTTATTTAGGTTATCTTCTGACTGTACGAAGATTTTGATTAAGTTCTTTTTTACGAACACGAATACTTTTAGGCGTTACTTCTACCCATTCATCTTCATCAATCCAATCTAGCGCCCAATCAAGTGTGCGATGTGGAATTGGAGGAAGAATGATGTTCTCATCCTTACCAGCAGTACGTACTGACGTAAGATGTTTTTCTCGGCAAACGTTAAGGTTTAAATCATTTGGACGAGTATGCTCACCAACCACTTGACCTTCGTATGACTGCTCTCCTGGAAGAACAAATTGTTTTCCAGAGTTAAGAACGTTGAATAGAGCGTAAGGAGTCATCTTTCCAGCTCTATCTGAAATAAGAGCACCATTTTGACGAGCAAGCATTTTACCAACGTGAGGTTCATAACCCACGAAGTAAGATGACATTAGTCCTTGGCCTTTAGTATCCGTTAAAAAAGTAGAACGGTATCCAATAAGTCCACGAGAAGGAACAGTAAATTCCATACGTGTACGGCCTTCACCAAATGGTGACATCGCCTCCATCTTACCTTTGCGGATGGCCATTTTTTCAGCAATGGCCCCAGTTGACTCATTTGGAACGTCTAGTACAAGACGCTCAAACGGCTCCATGAGAACACCATCAATTTCTTTTGTAATAACTTGAGGACGAGCAATCATAAGCTCAAATCCTTCTCGACGAATTTCTTCGAATACAACAGCAACCTGTAACTCTCCACGAGCTTTCAAGATGAAAACTTTAGGATCTTCAGTTGGCTCATATTTAAGAGAAACGTTTTTTCTGATTGCATCGATTAAAAATTCTTCAAGACGGCGAGACGTTAAGTACTCCCCTTCTCTTCCTGACAATGGTCCTGTATTTACTGAAACTTGAACGGAAACTGTAGGAGGTTCAACTTCAATACGTGGAAGGGCCTCTGGCTTTTCAGGTGCACAAAGAGTATCCCCGATTTCGGCCGTTTCAAATCCAGAGATGATCGCAATTTCACCAGCACTTGCTGATTCAACTGTTGCCATTCCAAGACCTGCGAAAATCTGAAGAGAAGTGACTTTAAAAGTCTTAGGCTTCTGATCTTTTCCGATCCACATGATTTGTTTTGTATTATGAATGGTTCCACGTTGAATACGTCCAACCATCAAAGCACCAAGGTAGTTAGAATAAGAAAGGTTTGTCACAAGAAGTTGTGCAGGACCTTCAGCATCTACTTTTGGAGCAGGATAATAATCACTTACTAAAAAATCTAAAAGAGGCTCAAGACTTCCTTCACGACGATCTTTGTCTTTTGATGCATAACCAGTACGGCCAGATCCATAATAAAATGGAATATCAAGATCGATGTCATGTCCGCAATTAGAAGCAATCTCTAAAAGAAGATCTTCAACTTCTGAACGAACCTCATCAATACGTTCATCGGGACGATCGACTTTGTTGATAAAAACAGCAACGCGTATATCGCGCTCAAGAGCTTTTGATAATACGAAACGAGTTTGAGGAAGAGGACCTTCTGAGGCATCAACCAAAAGAAGAATACCATCAACCATCATCAATGCTCTTTCTACTTCTCCACCGAAGTCAGCATGTCCGGGAGTATCCAGAAGGTTAATTTTTGTTTCTTGCCAACGGATGGCACAATTCTTTGCTTTAATTGTAATCCCACGCTCTTTTTCAAGTTCGCCGGAATCCATGACTCGCTCAACCATGGCTTCATGGGCAGAGAAAAGTCCTGATTGTTTAAGGAGTTGATCCACGAGAGTTGTTTTACCGTGATCGACGTGCGCAACAATTGCGATGTTTTTTAATTTCATGCTTTAAATACCTTTGTGACTTTGAATGGGATTACCTTAAATGAAGTTGGCCCTTTTGACGAGTTAAACTTGAGTCAGAAGCCCTTCTTGATAAAGAATACTCAGGGCGCATTTTACTCCATCCACAGCAGCAGAGGTAATTCCTCCGGCATAACCGGCCCCTTCACCGCATGGATAAAGGCCTTGATGAGAAGCCGAAAGCATGGTGTTTTTATCTCGAATGATTGTTAAAGGTGCGGAAGTTCGTGTTTCTGGGGCAATGAGAAGACCATCTTCATGAATAAATCCCGGAAGGTCGCGGTCAAATTCTCTTAATCCATTTTTTAGATGCTCGACAACAAAGGCCGGGAATATTTCATGCAAATTGACCTTAAATACTCCAGATGGTGAGGACGTTTTAGGTAACGGCCGATCGGTAAGCTTACCGTTCATAAATTCTTTGATCGTCATGGCCGGCAGTTCTCGGCCAGTTGCATGCTTAATAGAAAGAGCATAGGCCTTCTGTTCGATTTCATGCTGAAAACGAAGTCCTGCTAATAGATCTTTATCTTTAAGATCTTTTTCGGCCTTAACTGAAACAACAAGAGCAGCATTTGACCACGGAGAATTACGAGCATAATTACTCATGCCGTTAACAACGATACCTTCTTTTTCAGTTCCAGATGAAAGCACATATCCACCTGGGCACATACAAAAACTATAAACCCCACGGTCACTCCACTTGTCATGCCAGCTCAAACGATAACGGGCCGATCCTATTTCAGGGGCTTCACTAAACTTACCGTGCTGAAGAGAATCAATGTACCGCCGAGAATGTTCTACACGAACACCCACGGCAAAGTCTTTGGGCTTCATGGCCACTTCAATATCGACTAAATGCTGGTAAAGATCCTGCGCCGAGTGTCCTGCCGCAAGAACCACATGATCTGAATAAAGCTTTTCTCCGTTAGAAAGATGTACTCCAATAACTTTTTTTCCATTCAAAAGTAATCTTTCAACTTTTGTATTGTAGTGAAGAACACATCCCTTCTCTCGTAACCAATCAGATATTTTACTTATAATAGTGCGAATTTTATTTGACCCTAAATGAGGATTTGAAACATAAGCCGTTTCAGGAGGAGCACCAAAATCAACAAACTTTTCCATCACATAAGAAACAAGATTTGATTTAATACGTGTGATAAGTTTTCCATCAGAAAATAGGCCTGCTCCACCTTCCCCATAACAAACGTTCGTTTCTGGATTTAACTCTCCATAACGCCAAAATTTTGCAATATAAAGCATACGTTTAGAAGCTTCATCTCCACGCTCAATGATGATGCTGGGAATACCATACTCGGCTAAACGAACTGCACAGAATAATCCACCAGGACCTGCACCAATAATGATCGGTTTTTGTTTAAGTGGTTTTAACTGAGGAAATGATTCTGGATCAGAGTACTTATCATTTTTTTCAACAAGCGCTTCTAACACATAAAGATAGTTCGGTTTTTTACCCCTAGGAGCTCCCCGAGCATCTAAACTTTTAGAAATAGTTCTGAAATCCCGAATTTCGGGATAAGTCTTTTTAACGTGATGATCGAGATCCACATCAAAGGGAAGCTCAAATTGGTATTTTTTAGGCATACTTAGACATGGCTTTTACATTATGCGCCATGAAAAATCAAAGAATTTTATTATAAAACTCTTAAGGATTATCTATAGTTAAATCATGAAGATAGGACTACTTATTATCGCAAGTGAGATTTTGGAAGCTAAGATCATCGATCTTAACACTAGATACCTGGCCGAATTCTTAAAAAAACATCATCTGGAGCTGGAAAGTTCCCTGACAGTTAATGATGATGAAAAGACCATTCATCGTGGGCTTAATTTTTTATTTGAGACCTGTGATCTCATTATAACTTCTGGGGGACTAGGTCCAACAAAAGATGATCTCACCAAAGATGCCATCGCCACTTACTTAGGAAGAAAAGTTTCATTTTCTTCCCTTGCTGAAAAAGTTGCTCGCCAAAACTATGAACGTTTTAATCGCCCCTTTCCTGGTGCTGAACATGGATACTGTTACTTACCGGAAGGCTTTATGCCTTTAAATAACTCCACGGGATTTGCTCCAGGACTTTTTACTGAACATCTTGGAAAATATTTATTTAGTGGACCTGGAGTGCCAAGAGAATTTAAGAGCATGTTAGAAGATCATCTAGAAGTGTTGGTGCTTAAAAAGAATACTGATGCATCTTTTCTAGATTCCGTGACAGTAAGGACTAAAAAAATCCCTGAAGAAAAAATATTCTCGGAAGTGGATAAAGATCTTTGGGATAAACTTGCGTTCTTCGGCAACGTAAGTTCACTACCCATTCTTTATGGTGTAGATATCGGAGTGAAGATCAAGGCTTCTACCTTAAAAGAACTCCAAGATAAAAAACTTCAGGTCTTAAAAATTTTTGATGAATCTCCAGTAAAAAAACATATCTGGCACATTGGTTCAGATTCTGTTGAAGAACTCATTATTAAAATAACTAAAAATAAAAATATTACTTTCGGTTTTGCTGAATCTTGTACTGGCGGTCTATGCTCCCATCGAATTACAAATGTAAGTGGAAGCAGCCAGGTATTTAAAGGCTCAGTGATTTCCTACTGGCCAGAAATTAAATCTGAACTTTTAGGTGTTAAGCCTGAAACCATTCAAGAGTATGATGTCGTAAGTCTTGAGGTGGCCAAAGAGATGGCGCAGGGGCTACAAAAAAGACTGAATCTTGATATCGCTATTTCTATCACTGGCATTGCTGGACCTTCAGGTGGTACGCCAGAAAGACCTATTGGATCAGTTTGTATTGGTTGGGCGACGAAAAATCGCGTGGAAGCTGAACGTTTTCAGTTTTTTGGCGACCGAGAACTCCTGAAAAACCGTTTTGCTCAAGCAGCTTTATATATTCTACATGAACAATCGGCAATTTTTGCCTGCTCCTCCTCTGTCTAGGGAAATTTTGTCTGGGTCCCTCTTTGTCTATGTATGAATTAGAATATTAAAGATGTGGAAGTCGCTCTTAACACTTTCTATTTTAATGATCTTATCTGCCTGTACCCCTCAAGAAGGTGCAAGTTTAGGATCAAGTGCTAGTAGTAGCAGTACAGGTAACGGAACCACCACTCCAACGTTTCAAGAACCCACTTTTCCACTCTCTGGTATTTTTATTCAAGACGGTAACATTCAAACACTTACATCACTTTCTCTTCCCCTTAATTACGCCGACTCATTTATGGTTCGAGGAAAAGAGCTTTCGATTTTTCTGAGAAAATTACCTAACACGACAAAATTTTGTATGGTGGGGAAATATCGTTTTTCTGGAGCCGATAAATTTATTCTTTTAAGTGCAAAACCTCAGTCCTATACAGATCTCATCAAAAAGACCTCTGAATTTTATCTTTTAGTTGAACCATCCAACGATGTATCAAACCAAACTGACTGTTTGGTCACCAATTTAATCAACACACTCTTTGTAGGAGCGACGACTCCTTCTGCTCATTTTAGTCTTAATCAAATTTGTGCGACCTGCAATACTTCGGCCCTGAGTAATGGCCTTAAAATGTTTTTTGTTAACGGTGAAGAAGTACCGCAGTTAAATTTTAACCTCCTGACTCTAAACATCACATCAAGCTCAACTTTATCAGGCAACACTTGCACTGAAAGTGCCGGCTGCCAAGCTCGAGGTTTCAACTGCTGCTTACAATCTCAATGCGTAAATGATGGGGGACTTAGACCGGGGGCCATAACTGATCCGGCCTTTGAAGTGGCAAAAATAGACGTGGCATCGAATCCAGATCGTTTTATCCTCTATCCACAATTTTATTTTATATGTGATTCTCGACCAGGGAATCCGGAAACTCCTGTGATCGTCACTCCCACTGATCCAGATTATGAAGCTCAAGTGCGACTCTTAGAACTTAAACAACTTTATGAATGTTTAAATAAAATTGATGGTGAGTTTTCTTATTGCACTCAAAAATTTACAAATGTCACCGCCTCTATCCCGGCAACTTTTTCTCCAGCGAGTAAAGATGATGTGAACTTTAGAACCATGAATACAAACTTTGCAACAGGTGATTACATCAATAACATCGTAAAAATTATTTATGGTGGGCAAACTCTTTATGAACTTAATAAAACGCCCCTCACTGGAGCCGTTTTTGTTCCAGGAACAGCTAACGACATTATCTCCGGATCCCCTCAATCAGTGACGATCTCCCACCTCCTCCCTACCAGTGCAAAAGATGGAAATCTGTATCTCACCTATAAAGTAGATGGTACCTGTGAAAAAGTGGGTACTTCACTGGCCCGTTGTACGAAAAGTTTTCTTCAAGGCTCGAGTGATCTTTTTTCTACTTTTTTCCATAATACTGGAAAGGTGTTTAGTTTGCCTGCCTATGCGGACCTCTCCAGTGGTGCCAGTGTCATCATTAAAATAAGTGGTGTTGTTGTTGCTGAAGACTCCACGACATGGACCAGGAATAACTCAAGCAAACAAATTACCTTTGCTGCCGGATTTACCATTCATGCAAATCAAACAATTGAGATCAGTTACTTCATCAATAACAGTACAGATGTGACGAATTTAACCGCTTCAAAAGTCGTTGCCCAAGCTGCGGTTAATGCGATTTGCACCTGTGGAACATTAAATTGTAATTTAACTCCTGTGACCGATCTTGTTTCTGGAGCTGTGGTGAATTTTGACTGTGTTTATCCTACTCCGGCCACTGAGGATCCTGCGGCCAATCGTACAGTTTTTGTTTCAAATAAAAATATTGCTCATCGATACTACGACAGTAATGGACTTACCTACGATGAAAACCAAGGCGCTGCTCCCGCTCAAGAGCCAACTGAACTGGAATTTAAATATACAAACAGTGATGTCTTAAAACCAAATAATCTCACTAGTTTTATTGGTTTTAACGAAATCTATGGATCATTTTCAAAATCAGGAACACAAATCGCCAAACCGGCCAAATTTGTTAAAGTTAAAAAAGATAAAATATACGATCTCTTCACCAACAGTGGAGTATTTTCAAGTTGTTTAACTTGTGGAACGGATTTTTACACCTCCCTACAAAAAATCTTTCCTCAAAATTTCTCAGGAAAGGGTGGTGGTTACTCTCCAGATAATTTTGAATCAAGCCGACTGGCCAATGCAAGTATTTATCGTGCGGAAGATCAACTTTTTGGCCGTGCATGTTTTCTTCCTGCCACCATGATTCCTTGGACTCACGATGGTTCACTGACAGACGTGTCGGCCCAAAGAAGAAGACGTCTGTCCGGACAACACTTTTTATTTGCCAATGGTTACAACAGAGATTGGTTTGGTTTTGACTATGGTTCATTAATCGGATCATTTGATGGGGTAACTTGGTTCTCTGTTGGAAATCAAAGACGAATCAAGGCGACAACAGGAAAACTTTATCTCGCTATCAATGCTTACTTTGGCGACCTTAACATAGACTCAAACTTTAATGTCACAGTCTCAGAGACTTCCCTCTTCTCTTCCGATATTCCAGATCATGATACAGAATCTGATGGGGCCGAATGCCAGAAATCACATTTTTGTTCAAATGATAATGATTGTTTTAAGCAGCTTGGATTTGATTATTCCTGCCAAAACGTATCAGGACTCACAACTTCTTGGCCTGTTACTGATGCTAATGCCAACGAGGTCATTGGTTCTGCTCCACGTACCCTTCTTTCTCTGATTAGCGGAAGTAATGGACAACCTAAACGGTGTATCTACCGTGGGCGAGGGGCCCCTTGCCAAACAAATCTTTCAAACACATCAAACTTCAACGGAACGACTGTACCAGGAACCCTTGCCTGCTCATTTAATAACTTTTGTTATTCGATAAACTCCGGTTCAGCAAATAAGTTTAACAATCGTATTACTCGTTTTGCCAACACTCCGCGAGCTCAGAATATCGCGGCAGTAACAACGGTCGATACAGATCTTGTTGGTTTTGGCGCCAGAGTTATCGGACGACCATTTGATTATTATGGATCTAAAACAGTTCCAGCGGCCGCTCTGGCAGGCCTTACTTCCACTAATGCTAACGTCTCGGCCATCTGTATTCCCGGTAAAGACCTAACAAACTCTGTTAATACTTTTGAACTTAATAGCCGTATACCAAGTGTCGTTACTGACACTTCTGATCGTGTTTTAGGAGTAGGAACAACTCTAGCGGCCACAAGTTTGAAGGCCTTGGCCGCATGTCCAGTGGTAGATTCAACCACTGGAAACATCCTTCAACACTCATCTCTGATAATAAGTAATACTCCTGCGACAATGAACTCAACTCTTCTTCAACAATCCATTACTCAAAATATCTCATCAAATATCCTTAACCTCACCGGACTGACGGGCCTTAATGTCTTTAACGTCGTAGGTGCCACTCCTATTACAGCTGTTGGATATCAACCTAATACATGTTTAAAAACCGCAGGTTCTGCTTGTTTAAGTGACATGGAATGTGGCCCATCAAGTTTTGTTTCCAGTAAAGCAGTGGCCGCTGATCTCTTTGCCACAGATCAAATCAACGAAGCAGAAGAAAAATTTCTGGAAGAAGGACTCATCTGTGGGAACCCTGATTTTAAATTTGTTTCTGCCGGAGTAAAAAACACCTTATTTGATGTGAAAAAGAACCGCTGCTGTCGTCAAACGGGTCTGGATTTTACCGTCTTCACTTCTCAAGAAGGCGCCTCTCCTCACTGGTGTAGCGGGAATGATATTAAAGTTGCCGGTATTAATACTGGTTATACAGATGTCAATAGATACTCACGAGTGCATCAGGCCTACGACAAGATGACTTGTGATGTGGCCCAAATTAGCAGCACAAAAACTTTTGCGCTGGCGATTTCTGGAACTGCCGTGAATAAATATGATCAGATCGAAAATCAATTTAAAACTCTTGATACAACCAACAAAAGAATGTGCTGTACTGAAAACTGGGTTAGAAATTTTCATGCCACTGCCAATGGCGGAGGTCATGCCTTTGCGGCCACCAAACTTCAAAACATTGATTTAGAAATGTTCAAAAATATTTCATGGGATGCTGATGTTGGCCATGGTGCAGGGACCGATCCAGATACAACGTTCTTCTGCGCATTAGATCATATTGCAGACGCAAGTTGTGAAATTAAAACACTCACACCTGCTGAGGAAGAAAGATATCTCAGATGGGCCGCTTCACTGGAACTTATTGGTATTCCTCAAGTGGCAATCATGACCAATGATCAGATCTTTCAGAATGTGGGTACTATTCAAGAGGACAACGCAAGTTTAAACGAACCACTCATTAAAACAACCAAAAAAGTTGGTGGGGCCCCGTCCTCTACTGAAGAACCGGCAGATTTTAACGATGGAACCTTTAATTACTTCTCTGCCGGAAACGCTGAAGCCTTCCAACCGGAAATTAAAAAAGTCTTTTCTGAAAATGAATTTGCCTGCTGCATTCCTACCAATACGGAAGTCCCAAGTACTACCACCGCTGCTCAATGCTGCACTGGCTTTTTTGCCAACGTAGGTGGTCCTCCACGATGCTGCTTGAATAATTTCACAGATGTTACTCTCTATCTTAACCGGTATGTCTCTTCCGAAGGTGGCGGTCTTCCTGACTCGGCCTACGATCCAGTCACTGGCTACATTAAGGATCCTGGAATCGTAAGTCTTTTGGCGGCCCAGAAAAATATTTGTTGTTCTGGTCAGTTTGCCACGGGTCTGGCCATTAATCAGCACTCTATTCCTTTGGACGGCGTTGGATTTGGGGTTCAGAATGATAACACCGATTCAAATCGTCGATTCACTTATATGACGACCGGCCCAATTGATGATCACTCGGCCACAGGAAATGCCCTCTCAAAATTTAATGCTGGTGTTCGCTGGAACAACCACGTCTATTGTGTTCCGACTGGTTTTAACGATTAATAAAATGGGTCAGTAGGTTTGAGATGAAGAGGTGCAGGTTTTCAATAACTTTAACCTCTTCTATTGTTCGCAGACAAATGAGGATAAATTAAACCTTTGAAATTGTTAAAAAAGAGCTCTCATCTGTTTCATTAATAAAACTTAAACGCCAATGTAGGCAGGTTTCAAATGAGTAAAAACTCATCTAATAGAATCGATCAACAAAACTATTTTTTAATGAAATCATATGAACGCTAGCGTGTCAATTTTGAAATGAATCGTAAATCATTTTAAAAAAAACAAGAAGTTACAAATCATCAGTTAGCTGCGAACAATTTAACTCTTAAGCTGTCTTAAGTTCTTTAAAGTGGTCGTTCCTAACGATATTCAAAAGATGTTCCAAGTATTCATCTTCTAACATACTTTTATTTTTTTTATCAAGAGGGACAGTTCCTCGTTTTTTCATATTGGCAAAAGCAAACTTGCCTACTTGAATAATCGTTTGCTCTTTTTGTTTAAGTGTTTCTTTTTTTATCATAAATACTCCTTCTCTATTAATATTAGGATACCGTCTTATCGGCTCATTAATGAAATACCGATAATTTTTGAATTTTCCCCAAATATCAACCACTAACCCATAATTTTATTGATGATTGTGGCCTATGTCGTTCTGAAATCAGTTCTCATCCTACGAATGGAGCATCCTAAAGCGTTGAGAGCTGTAATTGGATTTAGGTGATTCGGACAAGTCTCAACCGAATATTTTAATATTGGGCCTTACATAGTCTCGATGATGTCAAATCGAGGGACCCATTTTATTAACACTTAATAAAGAGTAACAAACATAATCGCTGCTAAAAGCCAGCGATAAATCGCAAAATACCCTAATTGTATTTTCCCAATAAGTTTCATGAAAAAGTGGATGGTCATCCAACCAACAACAAATGAAGTCACTACCCCAGTGATAAGAATAATGAACTGAGAAGAACTCTGCTCTTTCATGAGATCAGGAATTTCTTTTAGAATACCGGCAAAAATGATAGGCAAAGAAAGAAGAAAGGAAAAAGATCCTGCTTCTTTTCTTTTCATGCCTAATAATAGGGCCATCGTTAAAGTAATGCCCGAGCGACTTACACCTGGAAAAATGGCAATTGCTTGAGCGAGTCCAATAAGTCCCGCCAGTTTCCATTGCATGCCGCTTTCCATAGGTGATTCTAAGTGATGTGCTCGTTTGCGGTTAACAATATCTGCAAACCACATGATTCCACCAAATACAGATAAATTGATGATAATGAACCAAGGATCACGGGCCATCTTTGCAAAAGGCATGAGAGTAACAATAAGGGCCACACTCACAAACGTAGAAAAAATAAAATTTCTGACAAAAAAACGATCTTTTCCAACAAACTTTAAATTGACGAGTGAAGGTGTGAACGTTTTAACATATCTAAAGATCTCATGCCTAAAATAAGTCATCACCGCAAGCCCGGTTCCAAAATGCATCATGAGATCAAAAACCACTCCTGGATCTTTAATACTTATCACATGGGGAAGAAGGGCCAAATGCCCGCTACTGCTTACTGGTAAGAATTCTGATAGGCCCTGAATGAGCCCATAAATGATGGCCTCAAAAATTGTCATAACGTTGTACTCTCTTCTACTCCAAAATAATCTTGGTTTTTACTTTGAACAGCTGAATTCAAGTCTTGAAAGTTCTGAAGTAACTTTGTCCAAGGACTCTCTTCTGTCATTGTATCTTTAGCGGGAATATCTTGGATAATGGTTAAAATTGATTTTACTGAATGTGTCCACAAGTCATATTCCACCTCATCTGCTCCTGCTATCACCTTACCTGAACGTTCAAAATAAAACCCATACAGTGCCTGTGCTTCAGAAATACTCATCTCTTTATTTTGATTTAAAAATTGAAATGAATCATAAACTTGAAATGGTGTCATAGTTTCGGAAATCGCGGAATGAGAGCTTACAAGCCAATCAGCTTTATTCATCGTAAATTTATAAAACTTATTAGAAAGAGCTGAGAGAGCCTCTCGTTTATCAAATGATATCCTAAAAACTCTTCCTTCATCCATTGTCAGAGGAATGATAAGATCAAAAGGTTTTTGTTTTATATAGGTGGCCCGTAAAAAAACCACATTGCCTAATTTTATAAATCCTAATGAGTCAAAATCTTTATATTCAAGGAGGCTCAAAAAAGAGGCCTTAAATTCAATAAAGTTTTTAATCAGAGGTGTATAAGTTTGCATGGTTTCAAGAGCATTATTAGCATCAAATTCCAGCGAGAGTTTGATAAAACTAATCACTTCGTTTGCAAACTTGAGTTGAGCTTTTTCGTCTGTTGGAATTTTAAAAGCAGCATTACCCTCGGAAGCATAAACAAAATTATAAATCCTTGGAAACTTTTCAAATAAAAAGACATTTCCTTTTAAACCAATGCCCAGAAGTTGTTTAAGATCAAACTTTTTAATAAGCTCTAAACTGGCCGAACGTTGGATATCTTTGTGATAAAAAACCAGTTGACCGTTATAGATTCGTTTATTATTCCCACCTTGAAACTTAAACTGAGGAATAACGGCAACTTCATTGGCATTATAGTTTAATTGAAATTTAAGATAACGGCTGTCCTCTTGAGTCTCTATAGCAGGTACTATGACTTCTGTGGCAGCAGCAACACGTACTCTTTGATCAATTCGATCATTCACAGATATGGGGTCTGGCAATTCCAGTCCCTGAATAAGTGGTGAACCCAATGCCATGACCATTAATAAAGGCAGGTATAACAAAGTTGATAGAACGGCCAAAAACTTAGAACCAATCACAGTATGAGTGTGAGTGATGATTTCTTTAAATGTCCTTCTTGAAACAATTGATGGAAGGTCAAAAATAATCAAAGGCCATGTGAACATACCAATGATCACTCGCAGTGCCCCACCAAATCTTGCCCAAACTCCATTTCCTTCAAATTTCACACTCATCATCTTCTCTGATAACGAAACCCCTAAGATTAAAGTTGAAACAAGCCGTAAGAGAAAAAAGATAAGAAGCAATGGGCCTGCATGAAAAGTAACAGTAAAAAACTCGTAAACATCTTGAAGCATTTGAGCTGTAAAACCATAATTGCTAATAAGCTCGGTCCAAATAATATTCCAATCTAACGGAATAAGTCCGATGATCGTCTGCGGAACGGCTTCTAAAAAAAGTTTAAATTCATCAAAGGGATAAAAAATAACAAAGATTGTATAAGCAACAAGAAGATCACATAGGACTGCAAGTACTCTTACAAGACTATTTGTAGCAGGAGAGAGAGGCCTAATCGCGGCCACAATGGATGGACCTTTTTTCTGAAAATTCTTATGGTGACCATCAGATTTTTCGTCTTCCTCTACTACCTCTTCAACATCTTGCTCAATTTTTTCTTCCTCTACTTTTTCCACGACCTTAGGACTTTCGCCATGGTCTAATGGAAAATCAGGTACATCTCTTTCATCTAACTGAACATCTCGTGATTTGATCCTGACTTCAAGATCACCAATAGAAATTTCATCAGTCTCTTCTAAAATGATGTATTTTCCTGAGGGGATTTTTTTCCCATTTACCATCGTACCTGCAACACTTGCATGATCTAAAACGGAGATCACTTCTTGTTGAAGAATAAATGTACAGTGCCTTGCCGACATACTTGGATCAGCAATAACGACGTTTCCAATTTCGCTACCAAATGAAAGTTGATGTTTAATTTCGTAAGTTGGAGACCCCTCCATATTGACAAGTTCAAGCTCAAAAGCCTTTACCCAACGTCCCTCCTCAGGTTTTGAGGGTGCGGGATTGCCAGCATTTTTGGGCACTTTTTTACGATTAAAGAGGTTCTTAAACACTTAGGCCCTTCCATGGAAAACTATTGAAATCATTCTATTAATCTTTACTTTTTTTGAGGAAAAAGCCAAGAAATTCAAATGTATCTAGGGGCCCATAATGTTGACCCTTAAGATAAGAAGAAGACCATCTTAATCGAGTATAAATAAATTAACCTTTTTTAAAAATAATACCGAAAAAACAATAAGATACAGCGTACTAAAAGGTAACTTATGAAACAGAAAAAAATCCCAACTCTCTTTACGACAGCGATAAGTTTACAACTTATCCTCTCGCCTCTGACAGCTTCGGCACAAGATGCAGGTCAGAGTATTCTTAATTTTGGAAAAAGAGCATTGGATACCGCAGGGCAGATGATTAACAATGCTCTTCTTGGTCCAACAAACCAACAGAACTTTCAATCTCAAGCTGATGCAGCAAGATTTCAACAGATGCAGACTCCGATTCAAGATAAGTTTTTTAACAGTCAAAAGATGGCATCAATCCCTGGACTAGGTGAATACCTTGCCCTCAATAACATTAATCCCGCTCTTTTAAACTGTAGTACTCTTCAGTCCAATGTTGAAGACATTAACATTCAGGCCTGTCAACTAAACCGCGTGAAGACCCCTCAAGATGATCAACAAGTTTTATTTTATAATAAGATGTTTGCTGATACAGCTAAGAATTATGAAAACTTTCTTGTCGACAGCAATACCGAAGGTCAATTATTTGGTGTTGGATGTATGAAAAATGCCATGAGGATCTTAAATGGTTTTTTTGAAAATCGAATTAATGAGTTAGATAAACTTACAACAAATCTTGAGGCCATTAATAATCAATTCCGTGAATCTTCACGAGCAGACCTTGATGCAATTGAAGAGTCGACGGCAGTTTTAGACGGTGGAGATAGTGATCTTGTTAACAAAGTTAAAACAAAACGTCCGGATCTTTTTGATTTTGATAAACGTTTTAATAATCCCGCTTGTACATCGATGTTCACTGCCGAATCTTTTTTAAAAGATGGTAAGGCCGGTGGCCTCAATAGCATTCATGAAAAACTAAAAGACACTGTTTCTGCTAAGGACGGTGACTTCTCAGGTGAGTCTTATACGGCCTCACACAATGAGGTGGTAAACGACATTAATAACTTAGTGGATAAAGTTGGAAAACAAGCTGAACTTAATTTTGAATCATTAACAACTGGCCAAGGATTCTCTCAGTTTTTAGCAGGAATTCAAAATGGCTCAGAAGTAAGTTCCACTACTGGTGTAAATAAAATTCTTACGGCCGACCGTTTTTCTGATGTTCGTGCAAAATTTAATGAGGCCAATAATGATCTAGATCAAAGAAGAAGTGCCCTTGAAACAAACCTTCGTGGAAGAGCAAATCTTTCTGGTGCCCTTAAACAGATCAAAAACCCACAATCTAAGAATTTTGAACAAGAAATTGTAAATATTGAAAACGACATCAAAAACAACTGTCTTCAACAGTCTGAAGTTAAAGTGGCCAACTTAGAAAGTATCTTAGCACGTGTTCGTGATGCCAATGTTACAAAATTTGCACAAAAAAATGCTGCAAATAAAACCGTTGATAAGTTCAGAGCACTCATGTCTGATCCAGAATCAACTTTTGAATTTAAAATTAGATCTCTTCAAAGTCTTCAAGGTGAAGCTAGTCGATTCCAATTAAGAAGAGACTCTAACTTTGACATCAACATTCAAGATCCAAGTAAAGGGACCAGTTCCCAGGTGAGATCAGCAGCTACTGACCTAAATCCAACTTCTTTTTTTATCGAGCATATCAGAAACTGTGAACTTGCCTTTGAAAAAGGTGGGCCAAATGACAAAGTCACTGGTGCCAACGTTATTAAAGAGCTAAAAGATCTTAAAGCAAGCTTCAAAAAACTTAATACGGATACAAGCCGTCTGATTAAAGAAGACTTAAAGAAAAAGCTTATTGATTGCGAAAGTTCTTCAGTGGCCAACAATACGACTCCAGGATCTTGTACATCTGCAAAATTTAATCCTCAAAAACCAGGATTTTGTGCCAACGCTGCCCTTTCTTGTTCTAAAAATATGCAGGCCTGTACAAAACAAGCTGACAAGTTTGTAACAGATATCAAAAAAGAAAGAACCGCTCGTGTAACAAACTATAAAGCTTTAGTTGAAAAAAATAAAAGAGATATCGTTAAGATCTTTGATAGTGCCCTTGGCAAATTTATGAAAGATGGTGAGGCCATGAGAGGAATGTTTGGTGTTGGTTTCACTTCTCCGGCCGGAATTGAACGTGAGGTACCAGAAGGTCAACGTTTTCTTGGAGAATTTAAAACTGCGACTAATGGTTCTCCCGATGGAGCTCTTCTTCTTGAAGACCCTGATAAATACGTGGCCATGTTCAAAAAGAACATTGAAAATTTAAAATCAAGTGTTCAACAACAACAAGAACAAATTTTAGGTGGTGGTGTAAACAGTCCATCAGGTCTTCTGGCCAAACATGTGGCCGATCCTACAGAAAAAAACCTTAAGATTGCTCAAAAAGAACTTCAAAGAAAAGCTGACGAATGTTTAGCTGCCCATAATAGTTTTGTTCAAGCTGAGGATCAACGTGTGGCGGATCAGCAAAGACAAAATGCTGAGTTAGGAGAAAAACTACCAGCTTTCTGTAAAAAGTTTGATGATGCTAGAGGTGATAATCCTTCTCCTGGATGTTCTGGAGAAATTTCAGACCTCATTAGTGCCGCAAATAAAGCTGCTCAACAAACAGGTGGCAGCGACGCCAATTCAGTTGCAGAATTTAGAAGTGTTTGTGATCAAGTGAATAATGCGGAAACAAATAGTCGAAATTCTTTGGATAATTTAGATGAGGAAGATATGTGTACGCAGTTAAGAGGTCAGCCAAAAGCTGCTTGTAAAATCTTTTCTGAAGATTCGAAAGAACGAAAAATAGCGCTAGACACCCCATCGTTATGTTCTCCTGAAAAATTTAGTTATGATTGTAGGAAACATGAGGACAACATTGAAAACAATTATAAGAGTATGTTTCCATCTGGTGAGAAAAAAGACGCATTTACTCAATGTAGTGAGATTGAGGCTGAGTTGTTGAAAATTGGAAAAAGTGATTCCATCTTAGGACTTTGTCAAACGGAAACTGGCAATCCTGATGAAAAGATTAAAGCAAAAAATGAATTCTGCCTTGGAACTTCACTTGCTGAAGCAGACTGTAAACAAGCACGTAGAAAAATCAAATCTTTTTTTGCTCAGCAAATGCAAAAAGATCTTCCGTCTGTAACGACATCGGCCCCGTCTTTCTGTGCTGCCGGCAATAACTCTGGCCCATTTAATACAAAATCAATCTTAGATGACATTGTTAATCGCACCCTCGCTGGTGAAAACCCGTTGGGGAATAAGCAATAGGATTAGGCGACTCATTTGATAAGTTGAGATCATTAGGATCTTAACCGATACGTTTTTTATGAATAAGGTTCAATGGATGAACAGATTTAACGGCCTTTTTAGTATTACCATTCTTATGGCGCTGGCCTCGTGTAATCCCACGCAGATTACGGGTGCTAAATCACGTGGGGACGCGGTCATTGATAATAATGATGGCTCTCTTGATAATAAGGCCTATATTTATAGGGATAGTCCCTCGATCATTGCTCCTGGTCAGGGTGCAAGAGTGGCAATCGCTGATATTATCGATACTTCAAGTCCAGAAATTATTACACTTAATAATCAACTCACTGGGAACTGTGCTGTTGATTTGAGTACATTTTTCACAAGTACTTTGAGTGAATGTATTCATTCAAAAGGTGTTAAAGACTCAGCTGAAACCATCACTCCTCGTCAGGAAAACAAAACATATATTTTTACTCCAGACTCTGAAGCCTTTTATGAAACTAATGCTCTTTTTCATATTCAGGCAGGCACTGATAAGTTTTTTAAAAAACTTAGTTTTGCTTATCAGCAGGTACATGGACCTTTTAATATTACAAAACCAAAATCAATTCCTGAATATTTACCAAACAGTGAACTCTTTTGGTTTAAGGCCATTGATCTAAGTAGTAATGGACAACTTTTTCGAAATAGTTTCCTGACTTCTTTTGCTCTTTGTAACAAAGATAAAAATGCCTCTTTCAGTCCGGCCGGTGTGGAGCTTTGTTTTGGATTTCACTCTTCATTTCCAGGGTTGTTGTTTGTGCAAGATCCTTCGGTTATTTATCATGAGCTTGCTCACGCCCTGGTTTCAGTCATGATGAATATGAGAAACGGAACAGCTGTTTCAAGTCATCCATTCCGATCAAACCTAGGATCATTTGGGTATGAAGAGGCCGGTGCTATTAATGAAGGCATTGCCGATTATTATAGTTTTGTCATGAACGCTCGAACTCACTTTGGTGAATGGGCCCTAGGTGTTACTTCCAATCAATCTCGTCCCATTTCAGAAAGTGATGCTATTCATATTTCAGGAGTAAATACTACGGCCGAAGGAAGATTATCTTATCCACAATTCATTCTTTATGATCCAAACTTTCCAGACTCACCTCTTGAAGATGTTCATTATGCGGGACAAATTGTAAGCCATTACCTAGTGGCCTTGACCCAAAACCTTCAAACGACATGTAGTGCGGCCATGGGAGAAAGTGCTCATGATACATCAACTTCTTATGTGCTTTTACTTTTGTCTGAGACATTAAGTGAAATTGGTGATCTTAATTCGTTTTATGATCCAAATGTTCCCAGTTATTATTTTAATAACTTAAATACCGATGCTTCTTTTCTTTGGACTCAAGTTGTGAATCAAACATCATACCGACGTTTTTTTCAAATTTTTGCGAAGAACATCCGGAACTATATTACGAGTAATCTTTGTCCTGCTTTTACAAAAAGTATTTCTGAAAAGCTTTTAGAT
>CAMCZE010000007.1 GCA_945885655.1 Bacteriovorax stolpii
AAATTAAAAAGAATCTTAAAGACCTAGTTGCCGCAAATTATACCAAACATACACACAACGATTCACCTTACGCAAAACTTCGCTACAAACTCTCCCCAAAAAAACTTCAAGACTTCATTGATGCTCTCTCTGAAACCGAAAAAGAAGAATTTTGGGCCTACAGCAACTCTCTTGCAGGAAAACGTGAGCAGAAAGAGCTAATGGCCAAAGAAAAAAGGGCCGCTCGTGAACGGTCCATGATCCGCCAAAAAAGAATTTTTAATGAAAGATTCGCTAAGCTCATCCATAAGGCCAATAAAAGTGATTCGCTTAAAGATCGAATTGCAGAAGCTAAGACTTTATCCCTCGATGAAATCGCGCAATCCCTCATCATCTTCCCTGAGCTGTTACCCGATGGTCATAAAGCTCCGGCCTTGACCCTTGCCCGGAAGCACTTAAAAGCGATTCTTTTAGACAGTGAGAAAGAATACTTAATCTATGTCTGGGCCGATACAACGATTCCGGCAGAAATTTGTTATAACGTTAATAATAATGAGCAGAATGTTTCGAATGTTATCCATTGAATCATAAAGTTTAAATTGCAGCTAATGGATACCGCCAGTTCACAAAAGCAAGCTCTTTAGAATACCCATTGCTTACAAAAAGAAAAGGCCCTGGAACTACAGACCAGGGCCTTTGAAATAAAACTAAAAAAAAATCCTAGAAATTATTGTGTAACAGTTACTGGAATTATAAGAGTTTCTTGTTTTGATTCTTGCTCAAATGTTACTCGGATTTGCCAAGTACCCTTCATAACAAAATATGCCTTCGTAACATCAAACTCTCCCGGTGCAATCGGTGTCACTTTTAAAGGAGAAGAACCATGGCCATGATTTCCCATCTGCATCCAAAGATCGGCCTTGAGAAATGTTACTTGCTTCTGGTCACTAGACTCAAGGAATAACTTAAAACGGGCCTCTTGTGTTGTCACAAATGGTGAGTCTGAATGATAGTTCACGCAGACTTTTGTGATTTTAGAACAAGTTCCTTCATGATTAGTTCCCGAATACGATAAAACGCTAAGAAGCATTAATGCGACAACTAGTAAAAATTTCATTAAATCACCCCATTTTTTATACGATCATAAATATTTTCATAATTCGTAAACGACATCCAGATCCTTATGAACTGGAGAGTACCAAACAGACAAGCAATGGTGTATAAATAAACAATGAAGCTAATACTTATTTCAATCTTTTTAATGACACCATTTTGCTTTGCAAAATCTCTTCCCCCGATTAAAGCAACGAACATCACAACTGGTAACGTTTTTGAGTATGACTGGAGCGAGGCAAAAAAAGGAACTGTCCTTGTATTTATTTCTAGCACTTGTCCGTGTTCAAATGCACATATAGGCCATCTGGTTGACCTTACTCAGGCCAATCCAGACATTAAATTCATTGGTATTCATTCTAACGCAAATGAAAGTCTTGTTGAAAGTCAGAAATATTTTAAATCTCTCAATTTGCCGTTTCCAGTGATTCAAGATCACGAAGCCGAATGGGCCGACAGGCTTAAAGCATATAGAACTCCACACGCGTTTCTCATTACCCCTCTGGGCTCTTTGGCCTATCAAGGCGGGATTACATCCTCGGCCAATCCAGAACGGGCCGACAGCTTTTATCTTAAGGTTACTCTAAAGAAATTTGTCGCAGGTGAAAAAGTTGAAAATTCGAGAACAAGAGTTCTGGGGTGTCAAATTGCGAGAAAATAAACGATTCCCACTTTTGATATTCATGCTGATTTTGCTCGCTTCATGTGCAAAACCTCAGTATGTAAACGCTGACAAACTTGAGAGTAGTATTGCTAATATATCTGGAGAATGTGGAATTTTATTTTCGACAGAAGATATTTGCCTTAGAACTGAGTGGGTTCAAAAACCTTCCGAGAGTACTTTTGGAGAGATGAATCTCATTTTTATTGATCCAATTGATCAAACCAGATTCTTGGATCCAACAAATGAACCCTTCATTGTCCTTTGGATGCCCAGTATGGCCCATGGTTCATCTCCTGTGAAAGTAGAAAGAATTGATGTTGGCCGATACAGAGTTAGTGAGATATTTTTTATCATGCCTGGCCCGTGGGATATTCGTTATCAATTAAAAGATGGGTCAAATGTTGTCGAAGAAAAAATTCAAAAAATTACTATTTAGCCTCATCCTATTCACTGCAACGGAAAAAAATTTTGCGGCTCCCTGTTGTGGATCCGGCTTTACTATACCCTCAATTATTACTTCAGATGATAAGGCCCAAGTTGCCTTAAGTTATTCCTATTCACAAATCTATGCAGATGTTTTTGCAAATGGAGATTGGAGACGGCGAGAAGAAAAGGACGTAACTGAAACCTACAAAATTGAAGGCGCACATATCTTCAAGGATCGTTATCAATTTGGGATTTCAGCTCCTTACCAGAAAAGAACAAGAGAAGGGGCCCAAGAAGATCGTTCATCAGGTCTCGGAGATGTCTCTCTTCAGCTTGGATATGAGTATCTTCCTGATTGGGATTACAATCCTTATCGCCCCAAAGGCATTACATACCTTTCTCTTATTTTACCAACCGGAAAATCTATCTATGAATCAGATGATGGAAGTGGCATCGATGCAAGAGGACGAGGTTTCTGGGGAATAGGAGGCGGAACTGTCTTAACAAAAAGCTGGGGAAACTGGGATGCAAACTTTAATTTTGAAGCCCACTATTCATTCCCGAAAAAAGTCTCAACCGATACGACTCAAGGCACAGTTAATCCTAGTTATGGTGGAAGTACTGCCATAGGGTCTGGATACAACTGGGAGAGCATTCGTTTGGGCGCTCTCATAAACTGGTTTTACGAAGCTCCTACGGATGTGACCGGGACAACTCCTTCAGAAGGAACTCTCAAGCGTTATGCCACAGGCACATTACTTGCAAGCTATCTTCTTAAATCAAATGAAAGTATTGTTTTGAGCTATTCTGATCAAACATTGTTTGGTTCTCCACTTAACACATCTCTATCCAAATCAATAACGCTCTTCATTCAAAAACGGTGGCAACGTTAAAAGGTCTTCAAAAAGTTGAAACAGACACCATGAATGATATGTCTAATTGATTCTCTCAAAATATGAGCTGTTAGCCTTTTTTTCTAAATTATGCATAAATAAGATTTTTTTACAGTTCAAGCTGTTATCTTTATTCCATGAAAAATCTTTTGCTCTTAATCTTTTTTGTCGTTGCCTGCCGTAAAGAAACCGTGAATCCGACCAAAGGAAATATTGTTGAGGCTGTTTATGGTTTAGGAATCATAAAATCAGAAAAAACCTACCACGCAAAGGCCGCCATCTTATCTTCAATAGAGATGTTTTTTGTCAGTGAAGGCCAAGATGTAAAGAGGGGTGACAAACTTTTTATTACAGATCAAGGCGCTATTGATAGAGCTCCATTTGATGGAAAGATTACTGATATTCCTGTCACTATTGGAGAGAACCTCTTTGCACAATCCTTGATACTATCTCTTGTTAATTTACAAAACCTCTACCTAGAAGTTTCCCTTGAACAACAGTCTGCGATGCGATTAAGAAAGGGAATCAAAGCAGAAATCACTTTTGAGTTTTTTAGAAACAATAAACTTTCTGGTCACATTTCTAGCATCTACCCAAAAAATGATCAATTTGTTGCGAAAGTTCTACTTACTGAGTGGCCCCCTGGCGTACTCCCGGGTATGTCGGCCGATGTAGCTTTTGAAGTGGCCAGAAAACAAAACGTCATTCTGGTACCAAGTAGGGCCATTGCAAATGGCCACATAGTTATTCAAAGGAATACTAAAAGGAAAAAGATTAAAGTTCAAATAGGTCTGGCCGATGAGGAAAAAACTGAAATTATTTCTCCTGAACTTTTCACCTCTGATGAAATTATTTACCCATGATGTTTTTAAGTATCCGCCAATTAATGGCCCGAAAAAAACAAAGTCTTTTAATCCTTCTTGGAATAGTAATAGGCTCTTCGGCATACGTGGCCATCTCTGGCATGATGTTGGGTTTTCAGACTTATATGTTAGACCAACTGGTAAATAATGAGGCACATATTCGAATTTCCGCTAGAGAGGAGATTCTTACAATAGCCGAAATGGCATCCTATCCTGAAGCTTCCCACGTATTCTGGCAAATCCCCCCTTCAGGAAGAAAAGACTCAACCCGAATTGAATACCCTCTTGGTTGGTTTAAAAAACTAGATTCCGACAAGGATGTTGCAGCCTATTCACCACAGGTTGTAGCCCAGGTTATATTTAATAAAAATAAAATAACAAGAGTTGGAAGAATCATTGGGTCACAATATGAGCGACAGATAAAGGTCACGAACATTGAAAACTACATGAAGGCCGGCACCTTCAAAGCGATGGGCAATTCAGGTAATCGTATTATTATGGGTACAAAACTCATGGAACTTTTGGGGACCCGTCTTCAAGAAACAATTCTTGTCTCTACAGGACACGGAATACCTCAGCCATTTAAGATTGTGGGTGCGTTTGAAACAGGAATCAAAACAATCGATGAAGGAACTTCATTTATTTCATTAGCCGATGCTCAGAAACTTCGAGGAACACCTAGTGAGATCACCGATATTGCAGTGAAACTTTTTGATTCTAACTGGGCCGAAGAGAAATCAACTCTATGGAAAAATAATGCCAGGGACAAGGTCCTATCTTGGCAAGAATCTTCAGCTGCTATTCTTTCCGTTTTTAAAACTCAGGACATTGTTCGAAATTCTATGACGATTTCCATTATTCTGGTGGCCGGATTTGGGATTTATAACATTTTGAGCATTCTCGTGAATCAAAAACGACGAGATATTGCCATTCTTAGATCGATGGGTTTTTCTCCCAAAGACATAGTTCAGTTATTTTTTAATCAAGGAATGCTGCTTGGGCTTATTGGTGGGGCCATCGGTCTCATTCTAGGCTTTATTATTTGCACCATAATGTCTCACATAGAAGTCGTACCTGGCCGCATGAGTGGACCTGGAAACTATATGATCATCTCTTTTAATATCTTTATTTATATAAAAGCTTTTAGCATTGCAATTTTTACTGCCATCATTTCATCTATCATTCCCGCAATGGCAGGCGGTAAACTTGAACCAATGCAGATCATACGCTCCGGAGACCAATGATTGAGATAAAAAATATCATCAAAAGTTTCCCCAACACTCCAACACCAGTTCTGAAGGGAATCACCCTCAAAATTGAAGATGGTGATTTTGTCTCTCTGGTAGGAAAATCTGGTTCAGGCAAAAGCACTCTCCTGTATATCATATCGACACTCGATACTCCTTCTGAGGGAGAAATATTTTATGATTCTAAAAATCTTAAAGATTTTCGGCCTGAAGAAATCTATCAATTGAGAAATCGAAACATTGGATTCGTGTTTCAGTTTCACTATCTGCTAACAGAACTCACTGCAATTGAAAATATCCTTCTTCCAGCACGCAAGGCCAACGAAGTTGAAAAAAGAAGAGATTTTGCCATGAATCTTCTAAATACTGTTGGGTTAGAAGGTAAAGCACATCGATATCCGGCTGAACTATCTGGAGGTGAACAACAACGACTGGCCATTGCCCGCGCCCTTGTGATGGAGCCCAAATATATTTTCGCCGATGAACCTACAGGAAATCTTGATTCAGCTAATGGCAAAATCATTATGGATCTCTTTAAAAAGTTTAATCAAGAGAAAGGTACAACGATCATTTATGTTACCCACGATGTCGATTTTGCGGAGATAGCAAAAAGAAAAATTAATCTCATCGACGGCAAACTTGTTTGACCTGCCATTACTTACCAAAAATCTGTTGTTTAATATTAAATTAGAGGGCCTTAACTTTTTGATCAATTATTCTGACTTGTGAAACTGAATAGATCGTCATGATAAATGAGATAAAAAATACGACTAAAAACCCTTTATATCCAATCTTAGGAAATAATATGGCCGAGATAAAAGCACCTGACATAAAAGATCCAAGAGTTAAAACCCTTGTAATATTCACAATCCTTGCTTCTTTAAATCGCGTATTGTGCTGTTTAGGATAAAAAGTATGAATAAGATTAAGACCTAGATCAGTACAAAGACCTGTCATGTGAGTCACTCTTATCTTGCCATATGTTGTCCATGTAATGAGTCCATTTTTAAGACCACAGACAAGGCAAAGTGTCGCGATAACTGCAAATTCAATGAATCCATAATCTTTTGAAGAATTAAAAATTTCATCTCCCCCAATAAATATAATAACTAAAAGTAAAAGAGTAATAAGTCCCTGAACAAGATAATAGGGAGGACATTCGTTTTTGATATATTTTCGATCCAGAATTAAAGAGGTCAATACTCCACCGAGAATAAAAAAGACGGGGATAATCATAAGTTCAAGACCAAAAAAATATTCCTCATGTCCCATGGCAATTCCGCCCTGGGTTCCAAAACCTGTCACATGTGAAACAAACATCCCACTTGCTAAAAAACCAGCGGAATTAATAAAACCTGCTTTAAAAGAGGAAATAAGCCAGATAACAATATTTTTTTTCTTATAAATATCGGCAACGTTATCAATATGAATCATTCGTATAAGTTCCTAAAAATTATTTTATTACTAAATTGTATGAAGGGATGGTGCCCCCTTTTTCTGCTCATCAAGCTCACAAATCTCTTGAGATTAATTTACAGTATTAAATATTTTTAATGTATTTAATTCTTAAATCTTTGGATAGTTTTAAAAACTATTCGAAATTACGAGGATTTCACAAGTATGGATTGCTTGGGATTTATCATTATGAATGTCGCAATATCCCTAAGGCAAAACAACTCATCGTATCATTCCTGGTTTGAGAGAATTTTGGCCCATATTGTCCCGCATGTACGTCTTTTTATTTTTTTGGGGGGAATATTGCCCGCTAAAAGGTCAAATAATGGTGGCATATCATTTGAAGATTAAAATTCATAAAGGATGAATGATGATTTCACTTAAGACATTTTGCTCAGAATGGAAAATTAAAGGAAACAAAGGCCGATTTTTCATGTTTTTTGGGGGTCTGTTCCTATTGTTTGCTCTTATTGGAACTCTCCTTCCCATCATCCCTCAGGTTCCATTTGCTATCATCTCCGCATACTTTTTTTCTAAAGGTAGTACGCGTATTCATTTTTGGATGAGATATAATAAATTTTTTGGAAGGCCTGTTCGCGAATGGGAAGACTTTAAAGTTGTTCGGCCCAAGATGAAGGTCATTGCAAGTCTCTTTATGCTTATGGGTGCCATTATAGGACATAGTAAACTTGGTTTACCTGTGGCCTACTCTCTAGATGCCATCTTCGCAGCAAGTATCGCATACGTTCTCACAAGGCGTTCAAGCATTTTCAGCTTTTTAAGTTAGCTCCATCAATTTCAAAATATGTCATGTGAGAAGTCTTAAATAAAATACGAACATGATCTTTTAGATACTATTTAGACTTCTTAAATAAGAATGGATTCGAATTTCTCTTAGCATCGTTACGAGCTTTTTTGGCCAGTTGAGCAGAGACATAAGTTAAATCTTTCTGAACTTTATCTTTTTTTGGACCAAATTCTTTAGTTTTAGAAACACTCGCCGTTCTAAGAGGGATAGCGTAAGTCACTTTAACTGTACGGCCATCAACGATTTTTTGATTAAGTCCATCAATGGCACTTTTGGCCTGATCTAGATTGGCCATTTCAACAAATGCCATACCTCGCGATTGATTTGTGGAAGGTTCAACCACGATCTTAATATTTTTAATTTCCCCAAACTTAGAAAAAATCGCACGAAGACCATTACGATCTCTTTCATAGCTAAGGTTACTTATATAAACTGTATTATTAGGTGTGTTATTCATGAATGCCTATTAGCACTACTCGTCATATCTGTCTAGTTGGACCTGTAGATTTTGATCCGTTTTTCCGGGGACTTATCTTTTGAATGCCATTATGATTTTTGTTATGAATATACAAAAATCGATGACTTGGGGAAGACGGGTCTTTCTATTTCAAGCATTTCCCCTGTCCTGCATTATTGCACTTAACTATCTACAAAGTACTGTAACCCCTCAATCACCTTTAAGTTGGCTTTATTACCTTGCAACTGTTTTAGGTCATTATGGGCTTCTTTTGGTCCTGACTTATATATTTTTATTTTGGCCTGTAGTTCTACTCGTGCGTGGGAAAGAAAAAGTTGTTCGAATTTGGGGACTCATTCTAGTGGTGATGGGTAGTTTTTTTCATTTTATCGACAGCATCATCTTTTCTCAATACCGATTTCACTTTAATGGCTTTATTTTTAATCTCGTTTTTGGTGGAGCGGCAGGAGATATTTTTGAATTTTCTGTTTTAAGTCAACTTCTCTTACTTGGATCATTTATCCTTCTTTCTATTTTTTTATGGATCTGGGGTACAAGACTTTGGAATCGAACCCAAAAAGAAACAAAACCTTATAAGCTTCGTTTATTTTTAACTCTTTTTATCTCTCTTGGTATTAGTAATGCCTTACATGTTTATGGTGATGCAAAGGTCTACAGGAAAATCACACGAATCTCCGCTCTCTTTCCTCTGTATCATCCCTTGACTGGTAAAAAATTTTTAAAAGAAAGAGGAATTCTCGAAGATGCTATTAAGCGCGAAGACGAATTTAATGATTTTTATTACCCTATCACTCAAATGAACTGCCCGGGAAAAAAAAGCCCGAACATTCTTTTCATTGTTATCGATAGTTGGCGTTTTGATGAACTAACTCCCGAGATTACTCCGACAGTTTCAAGATATGCTTCAAAAGCTTTGCAGTTTCAAGAGCATTTAAGTGGCAGTAACAATACTCGTGGTGGAATCTTTAATCTCTTTTATGGTTTGCCTAGTACGTACTGGGAAGTAGCTCTACAAACGAGAACCTCACCGGTATTTGTAGATGAGCTCCTAAAAAGAAAATATGAAATGGGCATTTTTTCAAGTGCATCGCTTGCAAGTCCAGAATTTAATAAAACCGTATTCTCAAAAGTAAAAAATCTCAGAATAACCACCGAAGGTTTTCGCTCAAATGATCGAGATCTCAAGATCAACGAGGAATGGAAACTATGGATTAATGAGTACTTTCAAAAAAAAACGGATAAACCATTTTTTGGATTTCTATTTTATGATTCTCCTCATGCTTATAAATTTCCTAGTAATTATCCTATAAAGTTTAAGCCAAATCATGATCTGAATTATCTGGCCCTGAACAATGACACTGATCCACTTCCTGTTTTTAACCGTCACAGAAATTCTGTGCATTTCGTAGACAGTCTTATTGATGTCGTGATGAAAGATTTAGAGGAGAAACAACTTCTAAATGATACCACCGTCATAATCACTTCTGATCACGGACAGGAATTTAATGATTATAAAAAGAACTACTGGGGCCATAATAGTAATTTCGGACCTGCTCAATTACATGTGCCACTCATTATGATTTTGCCAAAAGAATCACCACAGATTGTGAAAACTTTCACATCCCACTATGATATCGTTCCAACACTTATGAATAAAAGTTGGAACTGTTCAAATATTGCCAGCGATTTTAGTTATGGACAGTCATTATTTGAAAATAAAAATAGAGACTGGCACCTTGTAGGGACATACTTAAATTATGCTGTCATTGATGTGTTAAATAAAAATATCACTGTCATCAATCCAGCTGGAGACTATGAGAATTTAGATTTTAACTTAAATGAGCTAACAAATCAGCAGATGCGTAAAAAAGTTGTTTTTGAAGGTATCCATGAACTGAATCGTTTTATGCGGAGTAAAAAATGAAATCCTTTCTCGTCGATGAAAGTTGGGCCGCATACCTTGCTGAGGAATTTGAAAAACCCTATATGAAGGACTTAGCTACCTTCCTCCAACATGAAAAAACAGCAGGTAAAATCATCTATCCTCCTGGTAATCAAATCTTTGAAGCTTTTAACCGAACACCATTTAAAAAAGTTAAAGTAGTGATTTTGGGCCAGGACCCTTACCATGGTCCAGATCAAGCCCATGGTCTCTCTTTTTCCGTTCAACCAGGTGTAAAACCTCCTCCTTCCCTGGTTAATATATACAAAGAACTACAAAGTGATATGAAATTGTCCCAACCTAAAAATGGATGTCTTAAAACTTGGGCGGAGGAAGGTGTTTTACTTTTAAACAATGTTTTAACAGTAGAGAACGCTAAGGCCGGCAGTCATCACAAACACGGATGGGAGTTATTCACTGATAAGGTCATAGAGATATTAAATGACAAAAAAGAACATCTTGTTTTTATTTTATGGGGTTCAACGGCCCACAAAAAGGCACACTTTGTTGACCCAAAAAAACATTTCCTTATTAAGACCGTTCATCCTTCACCGCTGGCCTCTTACCGTGGTTTTTTTGGATCAAAACCTTTCTCTAAGACCAATCACTATTTAAAGTTGAATGGCCTTAAAGAAATCAATTGGGATCTTTCTTAAGAATGTTTCATTTTTTGTGTTCTTTTGAAAATAAAGTACACAGGCACACCTGCTAAAATAAACCCAAGACCTATCATTGATCCACTAGGGTTTGTGATAACAGTGTTAATCAATAAAAGAATGGCCAACACAATAAAGATCACAGGCACGATGGGGTAACCAAGAGTTTTATACGAACGAGGAGCATTCGGGAGACGTTTTCTTAAAACAAAAACCACTCCAGTGACCATAGCATAAAAAATCCACGCTGAAAAAACCACATAGTCTGTGAGTTGATCAAAAGTCCCTGATAGAGCTAAAATCATGGATACTATACCTTGAATGATAACAGATACCACTGGCACCATGCTCTTTTCACTTACATTTCCAAGTTGCCTAAAAAAGAGTCCATCCCGGGCCATAGCATACGGCACTCGTGCACCTGTCATAATTGAACCATTCATGGCACCTAATGCAGAAAAAACAAACGCAGCTGAAAGAATTGTTATTCCTGATGTACCTAAAAAAGTCAGAGCGGCTTTTGTGGCCACGGGGAGAGCATCGGGAAAATCACTTGAGTTAGAAGTTAAAACTTCAGTAAAAGGAAGAGCATAAAAATAAGCAAGGTTTGTGACTCCATAGATGGCAAGGATCACTAACATTCCAAGGCCTAAGGCCAATGGAATATTCTTTTGAGGATTTTTCACTTCACCCGCAACCATCGGAAGATTGTTCCAACCATCGTAAGCCCAGAGAGCTGCAAGTGTGGCAGAACCAAAAGCTGACCAACCTGTAAAACCATTGACTCCAGGACTAGTCTCAGAAAAATGCGACATGCTCCCAGTACTAGAAAATAAAAAAATTCCAAAACTTATTCCAATAATTATAAGAAGCTTAAGAATAGTCATAAAGGCTTGAAGTTTTCCTCCAAATGCAACACTTAAACAATTAAGAGAAGAAAAAACAATGATAACAATAACAGCAGCAGCAGCTTTACCACCAACAAAAGAGAGATCCACCATACCACTCATAAAAGTCATGGCCCCGACTGCATATGCAGCAATTGAACCTGGGGATCCGATCCAAAATCTCATCCACCCATACAAAAAGGCCCACAAATCACCATAACCTTCTTTAAGATAAACATACTCTCCACCCGCATTTGGCATAAGAGAACCGAGTTCTGCGTAGGCGAGTGCTCCGGCCAGGGAAAGGAGTCCTGCGACAATCCAAACAAGCAACACCATCATCGGATTACCCAGAAGACTTGCCATGGTGGCAGTTTTAAGAAATACGCCGGTACCAATAATACTTCCTACAACGATGGAGGCGGCATCTACAAGGCCTAAGCCTCTTACTAATTCTTTACTCATTTATTTCTCTCTTCAGTGGTTTTCTTTAATTCTATGAGAGCTCTAAAGGATGTGTAAATTACTTATCTTTATCCGAGAGAGCTGATAATAATTTAGGTGTTGTTGCTTTAGACGGACTAAGAATGGGCATTATGAAATCATAAATCCAGTTAGGTAAAAGTCGATTGAGTTTGCTCAAAAAAGCCATCGGCCATGGATAAAAGTATTGTTTTTTCTTTTTCGCGATAGCTTTAAGAATATGAAACGTTGAATCACTTACAGGAACTGTAAATAGCATCTCAAATTCTTTATGATTGGTCATGGGAGTTGCTACAAATCCTGGATGAATGCAGCTGACAGAGATACCACTTGATTTAAGATCTAACCTAAGACTTTCAAGCATAGTCATTTGAGCAGCTTTTGAAGCGCTGTATGATGCTGCCTGGGGCAGACCCCGAAGGCCTGCTAAACTACAAATCCCAACCAACTGACCTGTATTATTTTTTTTCATAAGTTCAATAAATGGCGTTAAAGTATTGATCGTGCCGAAATAATTTATCGACATAATTTTATGGTCAAGCTCTTGTGAAAAACACTGACCTGGATTTATTCCTCCCACCCCGGCAGCAGCAATAACAATATCCACCCCACCCCATTTTTCATAAAGTTTGGCCCTCATTAAGATCATCTCTTCAAGTTTTGTCACATCCGCTTTAAAGGTCAACACATCTTGAGATTCTTCAAAATCCTCTGCAGCAAGCATTTGAATATCGAGCAAAGCAAGTTTAACATTCCAGTCTTTTAAAACCATTGCTAAATCTCGTGCAATCCCTGAAGCCGCTCCCGTAATAAGAATACGTTTCCCTGAAAAATAATCAGATAGGGCCATATGAACCTCATGAAAATGTTTTTAAAATTGTAACCGGCGCTTCATGTCAATACAATTTCTTTTAAAGAATAATTGCAATTCATCTCTAACTTTGATTTTATTTTCCTCTATGAAATTCCACCTACTGCTAAGTCTTCTTCTGTTATCAAGAATATGTTTATCTGATGTACATACGTTTGCCATTATTGGTGATGCCGGTGTCTGGAATCAAACGACCAAAGACATACGAAATTCAATACAAAAATCGAATATTAAAAATCTTATCTTGCCTGGTGACAACATTTACGACCTTGAATTGAATTACGAAGACATCTGGAACAAGTGGTCGACTCATGGTTTTGAATTTTCAGTTGTTGCCATTGGCAATCACACAAAAGGATACAACGAAGAAATGTTGTATTTTAAGCTGCCTTCAGAATTTTACACAAAAGTTATGGGCCCCATTCGTTTTATTGTTCTTAATTCTGATAATGTGGATACGGCCCAAGAACAAGCCTCATATCTTAATCAACAACTTGCCTTGGCCAAAGAACAATTTATTTTTGTAGTTTATCATCATCCACCATTTACCCTAAGACATTCTTGGCAAGAAAGACGAAACTTTCATTTAACAACTAGACCCATTTTAAAAAAATATAACTCTAAAATTACCGCTCTCATTGTAGGACATGATCATGTGGCCTCTGCAGTTGAATTTAATACTATACCTGTCATTGTTGCTGGTGCAGTATGGGAAAGTTTTAAGATTCCTCCGATCAATTATCGTGAACAAGATTTCATAGCAAAAACTTTATGGACTTCACAGGGTGGTTTTTATTGGGTCAGGCTTGATGCTGACACAGAAAAAAATCAGGCATGGATTAATTTTGTTGAAGTCACTGACAGCAAGAAAAAAGTCCGCTGCTCTATCAAAATCGCTCCACGCCCAATGATTGTAAGTGATAATTGTTATTCCAAAACTAGAAGAGATCTTCTTCAACACTTTTAAACTCCAAATCTAAAAATTCTTGGCAAATGTGCTTAAGTCCGGATTCAAGCTCGTATGTTTTGGCCTCCGTTTCTAAATCCTGAAGTTCCATATCAAAAATTTCTTCTTCTATTGCAGAGTGTACTGACAAAGACCCCAAGCATGAGAGAACAATTGCCAATCTTAAGTACTTCTTTTTCATAACAACCTCCCTGGCGGAAAATGAAAAGAATGTGAATATGGGTGGATTTGGAGGTGACGTGCAACTTGAGACCACGCGCTTTTAATACTGATTCTAACAAGTTTTCCTCACCATCCAAAAACCAAGAACTTAACAGACAAAACAAGATCTTTTAGTGCATAAGCTGACTCCATTACAAGGCATTCCTTGCCTATTTGTCACCCCAAGCCACTGATATAACTTATGCTATAATAAAATTGTATGGTTTGCCTTTTAAGCATTTTATTCATCGTTCAGTCCTTAATCTTCGCTCAAGATGATGTAACTGAACTCATGCGATTAACTACAAATTCAAAATCTGGATTTGAATATTTTTTACAAGACTGTGAGCAGATTCTTAAAATTCCAAGCGGATCCCAATCCGATTATCGTCCTGACACTTTAGGTTTTAGTTTGAAATTAAGTAACGATAACAAATTTTTTACTCTCGTTGATCAGATTTTGCCAAAAGATCGTAGAGGTGATGATCGTGGTTTCACTCATGGCTATTTGCTTAAAATGGACAAAGACATTGATGGTCGTTTGAATATATCAATTGTGTTAAGTAATGATCTATTCACGCAAGAAATTAATGGAGAAGCATACAAAAAAGGAGAAGGTATATGGGTTGTTCCCCAACACTTTTCAGAAGAAAGAAAAATTGTTTTAAGCTTAAATAATATTAAACAAGATCATGTCATATTTTGGAATATTTCAACAGGCCCACATCACATTGTGCACCAACAAAATCCAGGAAATCCTTTAAGCACTAGTAATCAACAGGAAGCTGTTCACGATGCCCTTTCTAAAACGCCTTTAAAATTTCAAGAAAGAATTCCTGTATGGGACGGAAGGCCAGATCAGTTTGGAGCACTCCTGGAAGCAGATCTAGGTTTTCAAAAATCTATTCTCCATGTCGCCGATGGACTTATTCAGCTCACCCTTTATGCGAAAACGGGATTAAAACTGAGCACTTTAAAAGATGCAAATTCTTACGATACCTCCATTGGGGGAAACTTTGTCATGAAAGTTCCGGATGTACCGATTCTAGGCCAAACACAAATTAAAACAAAAACAGATATTACAACTCAATTTCATCAAACTGGCATCGTTACAAAACCTAGTCTAGACGTAACAATAGGAAACAATTATGTCCGGGCCGGATTTGATTGGACAAGCTACATTGGTAAACTACAAAACCATGTCGACTATAACCTCCCTTCCCTTAATCAGGAGAAAGTTGGAAATGATGACATCGTTAATCTTTATTTAGAATTCTCTTTAGATGTTCCTAAAAAATGATCACACTTCTTCATCCAACTTTTTTTTAGTTCATCAGACATAAAAGAGGCCTGAAAAGAATTTTTAGCAATTTGAACAACATCTCCCACATTCAAGTTAAGAGCTTCAACTGTTTTTATGTAGTTCTGATTGGCATAACCACCAAAATAGGCCGGATCATCAGAATTAATTGTAACAATCACACCCTGCTGAAGAAGCTTTTGTAAATTATGATCTTCCATCTTTTTAAAAACACAAAGTTTAATATTTGAAAGTGGACACACCGTGAGAGGGATCTTTTCTGAGATTATTCTTCTCATCAGTTTCTCATCTTCAATGCATCTCACACCATGATCAATGCGTTTTACCTTTAATAAGTCTAAAGCTTCCCAGACATACTCTGGAGGTCCTTCCTCCCCAGCATGGGCCACAGTAAGAAATCCTTCCTTGATAGCTTCTTTAAAAACTCTTTCAAATTTTGATGGAGGATGGCCAACCTCTGAAGAATCAAGACCAACTGCTAAAATGTTATTTTTGTAAGGCAACGCCTCTTTCAGGGTTTTCATGGCATCTTCTTCAGATAGATGGCGTAAAAAACACATAATCATTTGAGATGTTATGCCCCACTCTTTTTCAGCATCTTTAAGGGCAGCAAAGATCCCATTAAACATAACCTTAAAACTAATACCTCGATGAGTATGAGTCTGGGGATCAAAAAATATTTCAGTATGAACAACATTATCTTCGCGACATTTTAAAAGATAGGCGAAAGTGAGGTCATAAAAATCTTTTTCATAGATAAGAACATTTGCCCCTTCATAATAAATGTCTAAAAAAGACTGAAGATTATGAAAGTCATAAGCCTTTCTAAGTTCTTCTACACTTTTAAAACGAGTGACAATATTATTACGGCGGGCAATCTCAAACATAAGTTCAGGCTCAAATGTTCCTTCAATATGAAGATGAAGTTCCGCTTTTGGAATTTTTTCAATGATGTTTTGAAGATTCATAGTAAGCCCTTTTTTCTTTTCCAACATGATAACTTTCAGGGACAATCTTTGTAAATTACAACTGATGATAAAATAATGTTTGAAGCCTTCAAATTAAAAGAAAACAATACCGATATTCCTACAGCGTTTTTCTGTGGACTTTCATCTTTTTTAGCTTCATTTTCTGGCCTTTATGAGATTCTAAATCCTCTGATGTTATGCATGTTGTCTGAATGGTCATTTTTACTCTACTATTTCCAGAATCTAAGGTTGAATTATGCGTAAAAAGATTCTTTTTTATCTCAATGGGAAACGTCATGAAGTGGGGGCAGATAAATCGTCCATGATGCTTGCTGAGTATCTTCGCTACGATCAGTCACTCACTGGAACAAAAATTGTTTGTGCTGAAGGTGACTGTGGAGCATGTAGCGTGCTCCGTTATTTTCCTCACGGCATAAAAGGCTCTGATTCTGATCAATACTTACCAGTGAATTCATGTATTACCTTAGTCGCTCAACTTGATGGCTCTAGCCTCGTAACGGTTGATGTTTTAAAAAACTCAGACAATCTTCATGAAGCACAAAAAGCTTTAGTGAACTGCCATGGAAGCCAGTGTGGTTTTTGTACACCTGGTTTTGTCATGGCCTTGACTGGCCTTACGGAAAAAAAACTTTCGAAGGGTGAATTATTGATAACACCTCAAGAAGCTAAAAACTGTATGACTGGAAACCTTTGTCGCTGTACTGGTTATCAACCGATCATCAATGCCGCTGTTTCTATGGATCTCTCCAATTGTGAAAGTATTAAAACAAGATTTTTCACTCAGGAACAGGCCAAAGATCTTAATCTACACTTTCAAGAGAGTGTAAGAGTCGAATCAGAAGATTTTTTATTTTTTGCACCTAAGACAATGGAAGAAGCATTATTATTTCTCAAAGAAAAACCAGATGCCAAGATCATGGGCTCAGCAACTGATTTAGGTGTACTTCATAATAAACGTAAATTAAAAATCACTCAAGTTTTGAGCCTACATCTTATTCAAGATCTTTATCGATCTGAAGTTATAAATGATGAAATTCATATTGGTGCTCGGGTGACTCTTAGTGAATTTAGATCTTTTATCAAAGATAAAGTTCCTGAATTTGCCCATTATCTTGATGTCTTTGCCTCTCCTCAAATCAAAAACATTGGAACAGTTATTGGAAATGTTGCCAATGCTTCCCCTATTGGGGATACGCCTCCAGCGCTACTGGCCCTCAACGCAACAATTAAAGTTGCTACTATGCAGGGAGAAAAAGAAATCTCCATGAGTGAATTTTATCTGGCCTATAGAAAAACAAGCCTCAGACCCGGAGAAATCATAACCGGTTTAAAGTTCCCTCTTCCATTACCCACTTCACAGATTAGATTTTTTAAGAGCGCTAATCGTAAAGATTTAGACATTTCCTCTGTCAATTTTGCAATCAAGATTGATTGGAAGGTCGATGAGTCAAGAAAAATTGAAGACATTAAGATTGCCGCAGGCGGAGTTGGGGCCACTCCTCTACGTTTTAAAAATGTTGAACACTTTCTGATAAATAATGCTTACTCCCAAGCCACTATTGAAAATGCTGTTGTCGAACTTCATAAAGAATTCAAACCATTAAGTGATTTACGAGCAAGCAGCGCTTACCGCCACGTTCTTATAGAAAATTATTTTAGACGCTTTTTTTCTGAGATAGGAGGTCTTTCATGAGTCTTCCTCACGACAGTGCCCACACTCATGTGACCGGAGAGAGTGAATTCATTGATGACAGACCTGCCATGAAGAATGAACTTTTTGCAGATATTTTTTATTCAACTCGAGCTCACGCCACAATCAAAAAAATTGATCTCACAAAAGTTTTCGAAAATCCTAAAGTCATTGCAGTTTATACTGGCAAAGACTTTCATGATAACTATTGGGGAACCATTTTTCGTGATCAACCCATTCTTGCTACTGATAAAGTACAATATGCTGGTGAACCGATCCTCCTTATTGTCGCTGAAAGTGTTGAAGAAGCTCAATATGCCAAACAACGAGTCATCATTGACTATGAAGATTTACCATGCATTTTATCCATTGATGAAGCCAAAAAACATAAATCCTTTATCAACGATTCTCGTAAAATCGAGCGCGGAGATGTTCCAATCGCCATGCCTCAGGCACCCCATAAGATTGAAGGAAAAATTATCATTCAAGGCCATGACCATTTTTACCTTGAAAGCCAAGCTTCCATTGCCTATCCCCTCGAAGATGGTCAAATTGAAATTCATTCATCCTCACAACATCCCACAGAAACTCAGCACGTAGTCGCTCATGCTCTGGGCGTCCCTAATAGTCATGTGGTTTGCCAAGTAAAAAGAATGGGGGGAGGTTTTGGCGGTAAAGAATCTCAGGCTGCCCCATTCGCTGCCATGGCGGCACTTGCAGCTCAACAGTTAAAAAGACCCGTACGCATATGTCTTACTAAAGATGATGACATGATCATGACTGGTAAAAGAAATCCCTTTGAAAATACTTACAAAGTAGGTTTTGATGATCAAGGTCACATTCTTGCTTTTGATGTAGAACTTTTTTCAGATGCTGGAGCATATGCGGATCTTTCCACGTCCATCATGGAAAGGGCCATGCTTCATAGTGATAACAGTTATTACATTCCTCATATGAAAGTCGTAGGTCAGGTATGTAAAACAAATCACCACTCTCATACTGCTTTTAGAGGTTTTGGTGGACCTAAAGGTGTGGCCACCATTGAAAAAGTTATTGAGGAAATCGCTCATTATCTCAAAAAAGATGCTGTTGATGTTCGAAAAATTAATCTTTACCAAGACGATGGTGAAAAAAACCTCACCCCTTATGGTCAGATCGTTGAAAACAACTGCTTAAATCGTCTTGTCACAGGTCTTGAGAAAAAATGTGATTATAAAAAACGTCGTTCTGAAATTGATGTTTTTAATAAAAACAATAATAATTTTGTTCGTGGTTTATCATTAACCACTGTTAAATTTGGAATCTCTTTTACAACTCGGTTTCTTAATCAGGCCAATGCCTTAGTCATCGTTCATACCGATGGATCTCTCCAGGTTGCCACTGGTGCAACAGAGATGGGTCAAGGAGTGAATGCAAGAATTAGTGCGATGGTGGCACTTGAACTAGGCCTTCAACGCTCCGATGTACGAATGATGCCTACCCGTACTGATAAGAATGCCAACACTTCTCCAACAGCGGCCTCAGCAGGAACAGACCTGAATGGAGCAGCAGCACTTTTGGCCGCACGTAAGATCAAAAAACGTTTAAGCGAGCTGGCCTTAAAACTTTTTGATATCCCTAAGGAGAAATGGGCCTCAAAAACGGCAGGACTCGGAACTCAGTCTGAAATTCTTTTAGATTCTCCAAATCTAGATGTGAATGACCCAAACGAAGGCTCAGACTGGAAAACAGGTATTGCTACTTATTTTGATATCGTCTTTAAAGATGCTTATGTTTATCATCCTTCCCACCTTGATAAAAAAATTGAGTTTAAATATCTGGTTCATGAAGCCTATCTTAACAGAATTTCTTTAAGTGATTATGCCTACTACAAAATCCCTGGCATCGAATTTAATAAAATAACAGGACAAGGAAATGCTTTTTTATATTTCACTCAAGGAGCTGCTTGTTCTGAAGTAAGTCTTAACCGAGACACTGGTGAAGTCAAAGTTCTTCGAACAGACATCCTTATGGATCTAGGCCGCAGTGTGAATGAAGATCTGGATATTGGCCAAGTTTCTGGAGCTTTTATCCAAGGTTTAGGTTGGGTCACGACTGAAAATCTTTTTTATAATGACCAAGGACTTCTTCTTTCTCACGCACCAAGCACTTACAAAATTCCAAATATTCAGGATACACCTCGTACATTCAATGTCGATCTTTTATCAAATGATGAAAACTATGCTAACGTGCGCGGAACTAAAGCTGTAGGAGAGCCTCCACTTCTTCTTGCCATCAGTGCATGGACAGCCGTGAATAATGCTCTTACTTATTTGCCAAGCTATCATAACAAATATCCAGAAATCAGAATTCCTGCCACTAGCGAGAATGTCTTACGGGCCATGATGCCCACGCATTTTTCCAAATGGGAACTTCCATGAATCTCTGGGACGAAGGTCAAAAACTTACTCAAAGTGGTATATCTTTTGTTGTGGTCACCCTCACTCATGTTAGAGGATCCGCCCCGCAAGATCCTGGTGCCAAAATTATCGTCACCAAGGAGGGTCTTTATGCGGGAACAGTTGGTGGTGGTAAAGTAGAGATGGCAGCAATTAAAAAGTGTATCACGATTCTGGAATCATCAAAACAGATGCCTCCAGAAGTTGTCTCTTGGAATCTTCAAAAAGACATCGGCATGTCTTGTGGTGGGGAATCAAGTTTTTTATTTGAACACTATCACCAGACTCATTGGCCAATCGTTATTTTTGGAGCGGGACACGTATCACAAGCCGTTACACGTCTTTTAAGTAAACTGAGTTGTCATCTTATCTGTGTTGATTCGCGTATAGAATGGATTGAAAAACTTGAGGGCATAAAAACCATTCATCACTCAGACCCCAAAACCGTTGTGTCTCAGCTTGATCCTAAAAGTTTTTTTTTATGTATGACAATGGGTCACTCTCATGATGTACCCATCTTATCGGAGATCGCAAGACTCGCTCCTGACTGTCCTTACGTTGGAGTCATTGGCAGTGAAGTGAAAGGCATTAAAATCAAAAAAGAATTACAAGACCTAGGGATTTCAAAAATTTTTATTGATAAACTTCGAGTACCGATGGGTCTTCCATTGGGAACTAATCACCCCTATGAAATTGCCATCAGTATCGCAGCTGAACTTATTAAAGTTCGTGATCAGGATTTATAATATCTATGTCATTTTCTGTTGTGTGAGCAAAAAAGTCCTCCGAAACATCTCGTATCTGGAGTTTCGATTCAGAATCTTCACTACAAAGCTCTTCCACCGATTGATAAACTTCTGGGATCGGAGAATTTTTAAAATGATCGTTCTGAAGTTCTTTGATGTACTCTAAAGAGAAACTGGTATGTTTTGCATTCCTATAATTTTCCATTCGATCTATTATTTTTTTATCTTTCATCATCGGACAATACTCTTTCTTAATAACATATGAAGTATTGGCCCAGTTCCATCTATCACGAATTGAAAGATTAAATGTTTCATCCCAATAGGCACTAACATAATCCCCAATATTCGGAGATTTTTTTAGGTTCCAATAACCATTTTCGTCTTGTTCTAAATAAGGATCCGTTTCATCAAGGCAGAGCTTTTTGAAAAATGTGAAACCTTGATAATTCGCTTCCATATCTCCATAACTAAAAACACCTCCTGGCCAAAAACCAAGAATTGTCATTTCATTCCAAAGACCAAAACGAATCGCACTTTTGTTTGCTTCTTCTGTGCTATAGCCTTTTCTTATTTTTTTAAGATAATGCTCAAGATATCTGCGTCCCGTGGATGCAAAGTGACTAAGCTTATCTGTACCAAGGTTAACGTTTCCGATGCGGACATTGGGAGCGATCATCATGCCTTTAAGATAAAATCGTGATGGATATTTATAAATACTCTCGTTTGAGTACCAAGCATTATGAGGATAGACGTGCTCCTCAGTGAGATTTTCTCTTAACCAATCTTCCATGGGATGTTTCATTGGAGGATTTGTTTTAAATCTTCTGGCCACCAGCTTTGTCATTTCTTGACAGTGAGGAAGATACTTTCTACGGTTGGCCTGCTCAATGGCGATATTGATCTGTTCTTCAATGTAACCATTGATTGCATTTGTTGAATCTTTTAATTCAACCGTCCATGCTAAATAGTTGTCAGTCTCAAGTGCGAGCACCTGAAAAGATATTAAAAGCATACTTAAAAATACGAGTGTCTTGTTTGCAGACATTGGCTTCACCCTGATATGTTATGTATTTGGAAATATGCTTGTTGCCAAAACATGACCAGGAAAATGCTAAGAGCCTGAAGATATTACGCCTTAACGCACAACGCTATCCTGTGATTTTAAGTAATAACCTCACAGAGATGAATAAGATCAGAGCAGCAGTCCCTCGTTGGATCCATTTCTCTGAAATTTTTGCATGGGTTCCTAATCGAGACCCCAGGTGTCCCCCCACAAAAACGGCCAAAAACAAAGGCCAATAATCAAAAATGGAGAGGCTAAAAAATTTGCTCATCTGTCCCACTAGACCGGCAACGGAATTGAGGCAAATAAAGACACAGGCAGCAGCAGCAACATCTTTTGGTTTGCCCCATCGCAAATTAAGCATTAATGGTGAAAGAAAAATTCCTCCTCCGATGCCTATCATTCCAGATAACAATCCTAGAACGGCTCCCACAGAAAAAGAGACAAAAGTTGAAGGTCTATGGACTTCCTCTGTGGCCGATGGTGATGTTAGCAATAAACGAATTCCAGCAATGATCAAACTTGCACATAAAATGGAGAGAAATGTTTTTTCAGTGATAGAGAACATCCCTCCAATGAAGGCCATAGGAACTGAACCTGAGACGAAAGGGAGAATCAATTGTTTATTAAAATAACCTTTACGATAATAATTCCAACAACCACCACTCACGACGAGTAGATTACAAATAAGACCTAATGCAGGTATAAGCTCATATGGTATATCGGAGACAGCTAAAACAGCTAAATAAGAAGATCCCCCACCAAAACCGACTGTGGCATAGAAAAAAGCAATGACAAAAAAACTTAAAGCGAGCAAGTGGCCTTCAAAAATTCTTCTTTCGTATTAATATTTGAAAGGTTAATGCCTTCTTCTTGATCAATGAGTTCTATTGCAGACGTTTTTAGAATTTTAACAGGGCATTTTATGTCTTGTTTAAGAGCATCTTGGAAAACTTGAAATGCTTTTGGGGTATATAGGGCGCAGAGAGCTTCTGGAAAACCCTCTTCTTCATTTTTATAACAAATGGCCACCATGTCATCATTGGCATTGGCCAATAATTTTTCTATCGTCTTAGAATTAAAATAAATTAGGTCACAAGCAACGATAATCCAATTTGCCTCTGGCGCTTTTTCAAAAGCCGCTAAAATTCCGCCTATAGGTCCGACTTCCGGAAGACGGTCACTGATGGTTTTATATTTTTCAAGTGATGTGCCTTTCCATTGATCAGGTTTTGCAGAGAGATAAACTTCATCGCAATAGGAACTGAGAACATCATGAATATGCTCGGCATGAGGTTTACCTTGATAAGAAATAAGGGCCTTATCCTCTTTCATTCTTTTACTCTTTCCACCTGTCAAAACGAGTCCATAAGTTGCACGCCCTAGTAAGGTATGTTTGCCACCTGTTTTAGCGAGAAGTTTTGTCTCTTGAATGATGATGTTGTGAGAAACGGCCTTACACATGTCATAAATCGTCAAAGCTGCCGTCATAGCACCATGTAGAGCTTCCATCTCTACACCTGTTTTAAAAGTTGTTTTAACCTGACAAATAATCGTCACCTGAAGATTATCATTTATCGATATTTGGAATTTGCAATCTTCAACTGGTATTTGATGGCAAAAAGGGATCATCTCATGAGTTCGTTTTACTGACATGGTTCCCGCAATAATGGCCGTCTGGAAAACAGGTCCTTTTTTAAGAAAAATTTCTGCACCATTCAAATAAGGTTTCATCTCAATTGGGAGCTGCACCAGACTCTGAGCTTTTGCCATACGGATGGATACTTTTTTAGAGGTGACATCCACCATAGTGGGATTATTTTTTTGATCTACATGGGTAAGCATTAGAAATTTCTCCAAGGATAAAAGACAAAACTCTCACCCTTCTTAAATACAGATTGTTCTTTGGGTAACTCAATAAAACCGTCACTATGAGCAAGAGATGTAAAATCTCCAGAGTTTTTAATCTTGAGTGGCTCAGCTTGTAAAAAACCGTCCTTCATAAAAAATATTTTTACCGGCAAAAAAAAGGTCAGATGCTTCGTAAATATAACTTCTTCACTTAATCTGGCATACATCCTGCGTCCTGGAATGATGTAACGATGAAGGCAAACGAGACTTGAAACAGGATTTCCAGGAAGGCCCAGGACTGAAGTTTTATTTTTTTCATCAACACCAAACCATAGAGGTTTGCCTGGACGTTGAGAAACTTCGTGAAAATACTTCTTAACACCCAAGTCAGACCAGACTTTAGGTAAATAATCAAATTTACCTTTGGAAACTCCACCTGAGTAAATCAGAATATCATAATTATTTACTGTCTTCTGATAATGATCTGCAATCTCTTTGGGATCATCGTTTAAATGTGCCAGAGTAATATTTTCAAATCCATTAATTTCAAGGGATTTTTTTAAGGCATAAACATTGGATCTTCTTATCTGATGTTCTAATGGTTTCTGATCTACTTCAACTAACTCATCTCCAGTTGAGATGATCATGATCTTATGACTTTTTTCAGTTTTAATCTGATCATAGCCCATGGATGCTGCTATTCCAACATGAGGTCCATGCATGAAGGCAGGAGCAGATAAAACAACTTCTCCTTTTTTACAATCAGATCCGGCCATATGCACACTTTCAAATCGAGATCTTGGAACTTCAAGAATAATTTTGGCCACACCCTCTTCGATAATTAGATGTTCATACTGAATAATAAGATCAGTTTGATGGGGTAAAGGGGCACCAGTCATAACTTCAAAACAAGTTACGGGATCTGCTAATTTTCTGCTGGGTGAGCCTGCAGGACAAACTCCCATAATGATAAATTCACGTTGACCTTTCTCATACGTATCAAAACTGACAGCAATTCCATCCATCATAACCCGATTAAATGGAGGATAATCTCGATCTGCATAGAGATTTTCTTTTAAGGAAGCTGACGCTTCCCATTTCTGCATATGTTCCTTAATGAGTATGGAAGCTTCTTCAACATTAATCATTTATTGAAAAAACCTTTAATCGATTCATCCCACCATCTGGCCAGGAGACGACTTTGATCTGCTCAAATGTTTCTTGATGAGAAATATTAAATTCTTTAATATTTCCAGCAAAGGCCTTAACGTTTTCTTTTTCAATAAATTTGATCCACTTACCATTAGAAAAACCCTCAATAGAAACTTCCAACGGGTTATTATTCACAAAGTAGGTGAAATCCAACTGAATTTTATGCACACGTAATGGTTTGGCCAAGGCGACGATGACTTCTTCAAAATGGCCAAATATACGGCTTCTTGCCGATTCAAGTCCATCAAACATATTTATGGGCGCAAAAGGAGAAATCAAATGAATTGCTGGACTATAATGTTGGTTTGAAGCAAAAATAATTTTTGCACCTAAGGCAGAAGCGGCGTTATTAAATTCATCACCTTTTTTTAATACACTCCAATTTCTATTAAGTTCTGTCTGATCAACATTATACTTAATGCTTATGGGCTTAACTGTTTGAGGGATTTTCTCTTCATAACTCACACTCATGGCATCTGAATATTTTTTAAAACTATTTTTTTCAGATGAAGGAATATCCGAATATAACCCTAAACGAGAAAAACCACCGTCCGGAAATAGCGAAACTCGAATTTGAGAAACCACCGGAGTAGCTTTTTCAAGTTTGATTCTTTTTTCTGAATGCCCTTCAATTTCCGTTTTCGGCAAAATCTCTTTCCATTCATTTCCAATCAGTGCTTCAAGACTAATCATGGGAGCATGGTTACCAAGATGGTATTTTGTTGAAAGAAGAATGTACTCAATAGGCGAGGGCCTTTTCATCTCAAAAACCAAGTAATCAAAACCACGCTGGTTATGTCGAACCGTTTCCCAACTATCCATGACCTTACCTTGTTTGCCAAAAAGTTCTGGATCAAATATGGGAAGATGATCACTTAAAAGATTTTCTGCTCGAGCAAATCTTTCATTAGAAACTTCTATAATCTTAGCATCCATCGCAACATTAAATGAGGCAAGCGGGTCTAGAGGTCCTTTGTCAGTGATCGGTTCTGGCCGGGTGGCAATAAAAGAGCTGAAAATAAGTTCTTTATAACCCATATTCACAACTTCTTCTTGTGGAATAGAGTCTAGATTAAAATTATTTTTAAATTTTGTTACATCCACTCCCTCAAGTTTTAATTCTTTTAAAATAAGCTGGGTCGCCTCCGCATTGAAGAGCATTCCTTTCAAATCTCCATTACATAAAATAACTAAACCTTTTCCACGGTCCGGCCCAAAAAAACAATGTAGATAAATACAGCGAAAGCCATCATTGGCACCCTGATGTATCGCGAATTTGTTTGGTCCTGCTTCTCCTACAAATACTCCCAGACCCATATTAACGCCCATGAATTGCTTACAGCCTTTATCTGTACCTAAAAGCATCTGACAGGCAGTATCGTGAGAAATCCCTGATGAACCACGAGTGTCATGATAGGCATTATCAAGATGAACAAGAAAACTGGCCATCGCATGGGTTGTTCCCATAGAGCCAGCTGCAAAAGCTGGGAACATTTTCCGTGTTCCCTCAACTACTTTTCCATCATCATTAAACCCTTGAGCATATTCTACACCTTTAAGGGAGTGCTGCTCAAAACTAAAATCCCTCATACCGAGCTGATCTAAAAAGGGTCTTGTGAGAGAAAAAATGCACTCTTTTTCCAATGCCTCAATTAAATGCTCAAGAACGATAAAACCACCACCTGAATATTGAAAGATCTCTCCTGGAGTATTAA
>CAMCZE010000008.1 GCA_945885655.1 Bacteriovorax stolpii
AATATTCATATCACTATCAAAATTATGTGCAAAAACACGGTCTTTGCACGGGCCAGAAACGATGATTAAGAGCATCTTTTTTTATTATCTTAGAACAAGTACGTTCGTAGATGAATACTTCAGCTGATGCTGAGCAAAGGAGCTATCAAAGAAATTCGTGAGACCATGCTTTCCTCTTGTAGCGACAACCACGAAATCTGCTTTTTCTTTTTCAACATAATCACAAAATGCGGCTTTTCCATTAGAATCAAAGAGACACTTATAAATGACATTCTCATGCCGAGGGAGAATGTCATTTTTTACAGTCTTTAGTCTTGCTAAAATAGCTTCTTGAATCTTTGGCCGATCCTCATCGAGAGGATATGAAAGAACAGTAAGTTGCATTCCCCGCGCATATAAGATAACAGGCACAATATGAACAAGATGAATCTCACAATGCACATCGATATCCATATCTTTAAGTTTTATCAATGGCCTTTGAGTTTCCTCCTCTAAACTTACAGCAATAATTATTTTATTGTATTTCATAAAAATCCTTTCTATTTCACTGTGCTTTGAAAATTACAAAAAGCAGCAATAAATAAAAAAACGGCCACTAACAACGCATTTACAATCAATTGGTTCGTTTTAAAGTTTTCAGCTTTTGTATGGCCTAATTTCTTTTGCATAACTCCCCCTTTGTTATTTTTTATTATCATCTCATTTTCATTTTAGCTGCATGATATGCCTCTAAAGAAAAAGTGATCTTTGTCAGAAAAACTGGCCCGGTTTGATCATTTAACCAAGCCTTTTATTAAGGTGAGGATCTATTGACAAGATCTCTAATTATTGGGCCCCAAGGAAGGCCATAGGAGGCATTTATGGAAGCAACTTTTTTAGCCTCGAGAGAAAGACTTAAGAAGTCAAAGTTTTGATTCCCATTATCCTGATATGTCTGAGGAAAAGATTTTTTCGTCGGTACCCATAAAAAATCTGGATGACGAGAAGAGTCCCATTCTCCTCCAATGATCTCGTGATCTTGGTTAAGCTCAAGATCATATTCATATTCAATTTGTAATGAGCGAGCTTCTTGATCTTCTTTAATTGATGGCTCATTTTCCACGGCATAAGTTACGTTCATAATGATGCCAACAACATACTCCGTATCTTTTGATCTAAATTTAGATTTCGAATCGTCCCACTCACCAGAACGAACCAGTGCCCCTTTTAAATTCTTAACTTTCTTTTTTGTTCGGGGATTCACATAAGTGTACTCATAAGAGAAAACGGGCTGATTCCAAACTTCATAACTTGAACTGGAGTCCATAATAAAAGGTCTCTTAGAAACTCCTAATTGATTAACAACAGTTAAATGCCAAGTACCGGGATTATTGTCTAAACAATCAGTTTCTGCAGAACGACCTGATTCATCCTCTCTTGGATTTCGTGAGTTACATCTACCCCCAATATATTTTGCATCAAAAGACCCTTTGGCCCATAATAATGTTACAAGACCTTTAATGTCAGATGGAAAAAAAGTCATTTTCCCACTCTCCGTTTCAATATCAACTTTCTTTTTAGGCTCTGGCATCATCATACTTGCAGCTGCCCAACCGTGACAGAGCCCCATCCAAGCCTCTACCTGGCCAAATTCATCAAAATATTCTTTGCCGGCACTCCAGTTCGATTCTGTTAGTGGCAATTGATTCAAACCTAGTAGAACATCATATTTTTCAGAAGGAGAAAGCTCCAAGGTCCGACCATTGGCCACGAGGGCCTCAACTGTATTAAGAGACACATATTCTTTACTTTCTTTCCAACCTAAGGCAGCAAATTTAGAGTCATTATAACGTTGGCCCAAACCACCTTTATAAAGTGGCCAATAGGAATCAGACCATGGAACGATATCACTTTTTCCTGAAGTAAGTTTCATTTTGGCCATCATCTCTATATTCTTCACCATGTTCCTAGGATTATCGACTAAGTCTTCAGCACGGTCTTGTTCGAGAATAACCGATTTGTGAATTAAACGAGATTTAGCATAATCCATAATGCCACGACGGCATCCTGATTTTTGAACTTCCCTATATGTTTGATTCGCAAGTAAAGAAGTGCTGGTTGCTGCTAACATTACGAGCAGAGTCATTTTCATATCTAATCCTTTGTTGGAATTGAACTTCTTATATCGATCAAACAACAACTCAAGTATGATAAATGTCAGCTTAATCTAAGATTGAAATCAAACGTATGAGGGATATATATCTTTTTAGCTCAAAAGCTCAGTTTCATGCAGATCAATGAGACCCTGAGGCCTCACGAGTGCGAGCAGTTACTAAGAAATAACTAATAACTCATTCCAATTAGTCGTAAATCTTTTAGAAATATAATCCGCCCTCAGCTTCCATGCCTGACGAGTTCCGCATGCAGCACTCTTCACGGTCCTTGGCCCAAATCGATTATTTATCTGGTCAATGACTTCACTCAATTTATCACTACTGTCAGGATCATTACTAAAAAGATTCATCTGATTTTCGTTTTTTGGAACAATACCATTAAGTATAACCCCACCCTTTTTATATCCAAGCCCAGGACGATAGATCTTATCCAGCACATGCCAGGCGGCCTTAATCATCTTAACGGTATCTGAAGTTCCTGTTATAAAGTTGTGGGTTGCGACTCCATAGTACTGCTCAATGTCTTTAAATGCATTTGTATGAATGAATACGGACAATCCAAAACAAACAGAGTCTTGATAACGAAGTTTCTCTGCTGTTTTTGTGGTAAAAGTTGCAATAGCTTCTCGGATTTCACGTTTATCATAAGTATCTTTACCAAAACTCCTTGTATTCGCTATCTTCTCCTTATCCTCAACTTGTTGCATTTCAAGACAACTGACACCTCGTAATTCTTCTTGAATCTCTCGGCCTGTTTTAGTTAAGATCTTCTGTATCATCTTATCGTTTTTATACATTTTAAATTCATAAGCAGTCTTAATTCCCAGAAGATTAAGTTTTCTAGTTCCTGCAGAACCAATTCCCCAAAGATCCTTCACCGGAAACACTTTAAGAGCAGCATCTATGTCGGCCTCATTAGATAGAACGCAAACTCCATTATTTTTTTTTGATATCTTATTTGCTGCCTTTGCTAGAACCTTGGTCGGAGCAATCCCCACGCCAACAGGAATTCCTGTAGATGTTAAAATATCTTTACGGATTTTTTTTCCATAATCCAAAAGATCATATTTCTGATATCCGTCTAGTGACAAAAAAGCTTCATCAACAGAATAAACTTCTAAGTTTGGGGTATAGTTATTGAGAATCGCCATCACTCTCTTCGACATGTCATCATAAAGAGTATAATTAGAAGAAAAAACAACGACATTGTGTTTTTTGATCCGCTCCTGAACTTCAAAAAAAGGCTCACACATCTGGCCAAAACCGATGGCCTTTGCTTCCTTGGAATAAGCAATCGCGCAACCATCATTATTTGAAAGAACAATGATCGGTTGTCCACGAGTCTGAGGATTAAATACCCTCTCACATGAGCAATAAAACGAATTACAATCTACCAAACCAATCATAATCTTGTATTCCTATGTTGAGACGAAACAACACCCCAAATAAAGTCTTCTTCGGCTTCCACATCTCCCACTTTTTTATTAAATGGTAAAAGAAGGCCCTCACCATTTGTATTGCGTGAAAAACGAGCGATCTTAAATTCGTTATTAATAACGGCCACAACAAGATCCCCTACCTTTGGGTTAAGTGAACGATCAACAATGATATGATCCCCTTTTTTAAGTTCAAAGAGCTTACTATCTGTTCCCACTTTTAAAGGGTACATGGCAGGCGGATTAGTTAAGAATCTCTGATCAAGAGATAGCCTATCCTCTGCATACTCCGCACAGGGGCTTTGAAAACCGGTCATTTCTTGAATTTCTGACATGGAACCTCTTTCCTGTTAGTGTACGTATATTTTACGTACACGTCAAGAATGGGAAAAATGAACAAGACAAAAGAGATAGAACATTAACAACTTGACCATAACACACTGCCACACAGGCTCGAAATCGACGCAGAAAGTAGTCTAAGTTTTGTTCATGCGACATTTATGATTTGCGTGATACCTGTTTAAACAACAAAGGACCTTTATGAAAACAATCATTCTTTTAATTCTTTTTTCCATAACTTCATGCTCATGGGCCGGTGGTGGGGAGTTACGTACAGTTGATCACGTAGACGTTCCTCGATATATTGGAAAATGGTATGCGATATCTTCTTTACCACAATTTTTTACAAGAAAATGTCTTGGGCAAACTGCTGACTACGCTATCATTAATACCCAAACGATCAGCGTTCTTAATACGTGTTTAAAAAGTAAAGGCAAGACTACGATTACAGGTGAAGCTGTCGTGACCAATGCCCAAACAAATGCTGAGCTTGATGTTCGATTTAATAATTTCTTCACACGACTCTTTCGTGTTGTGGGAGATTACAATATTATCAAACTTGATAAAGACTATCGTTTCGTAACAGTAGGTAGTCGTGATCGCAAATCATTATGGATCATGTCACGAACTCCTACGATGCCTCAAAATATTTATGACGAGTACATCAAAGATGCTTTGGCCCAGGGGTTCTCTGTTAATAAGCTAGTACTCTCGAAATTCAAATAATTTAACGAATTTATTTTTAGAGATTTTTGACTAAAAACTGGATGAGGTTAGGCCTATTCAGTTTTTAGTCATACTAGAGTTAACCTGTAAAAGAAGAGTATGCGATCCACTAATCTAGATCTTGACCGGCAGTAAATCTAAAAAGTCCTGCTCCGGTTTTGCTACATCCATTTTTACTTCAGCTCCTGTGGTAAGTTGTCTTTAAAACAAACAGACCTACATATTAAATTGACTATATTAAATTCGAAATGTAGTTCCTGGACATGAAAAATCTCATCATTGCTGTTTCACAACTATTTGTTTTTACCTTATTACTACCTTTTTCTGCCCAGGCCCAAGTGGTTCAGTGCGGAGGGCTTTTTGCTGGTGTGCCTAAGGATTACAAATGCCGGGAGGTAAACGGCTACGGGATGCCAAATGTGATTGACGGCTCGGCCGTGCGCTTATTCCGTTTTGAAAATGATTGGACTAACCGCGAAGAAGATCTGGCCACCTTGGATCAAATCTCTGAAGCTGCCATGAAGGCCATGACTTATTTTTCTAAGCTTGGGCCCTTACCACCCATCGATTTCTTATTTTCAAACGAATTCTCAGACGATGCTGGAGCTGTTGCTGCTGCTCGTTGGACATCGAGCCCATGCCGAGTCACTATCTACTATTCTTTCGACCTCGATCCAGTAGGTGCTAAACAGGCCATTGCTCACGAAATTTTTCACTGTTTTCAAGGCCTTATTTTATTCGCCCCGCCTGATTACGTCCTTAATCACTCCTCGTCTTGGTGGGTAGAAGGAACGGCAGAATATTTCTCAAACCTCGTTTACCCATCTACCAATCGAGAGGCCTATTTCCAGGTCAGATACGTTAGTTCCGTGTCTCTATTCCAACAACCTATTTCATACGCGGCGTCGTTGTTCTTTCAATATCTAGAGAACATTGGACAGGCATCCCCTGCCCTCATCTTTGCCGAAATTAAAAAATTCCCAAGAACCAACAATCACATCGGCACTTTAGAGGCCATGTCGAGATGGCCTATGATTGAGCAAAACTTTCATGGATTTATTCGGGGCCTTGTTGAAAAAAATATCCAGGACACCGGTGGTGGTCTGGCCGGCATGCCGGGAATGCCTGCAATTCATGATATCGATCTGGATATCGAGGCAAAAACTATTTCGGTTTCGGTTACTCCCTTCAGTATGAGTACCCTGGCCTTAAGAATGCCTAAAGGTGCCAAAATTGAAATTCGCCTAGATGATATAATGTACGCACGGGGTTTAAGAGTCTCCTACCGCAAGAAAGGAGACTCCGGTTGGCTGAATCTCAAAAAAGAGGCACCACTTAAAATCGAAACTCAGTGCCAAGATGAAAAAAATGCTGTCTATGAATTCATCTTCACAAGCACCGAGGCCAACGGTGGCAATCCTCATTATATGGAACTCAAGCAAAAAGTCGAGGTCATGCAATGTGCGTGTCTGGCACCTACAGCTATTATTGATCCCTGTCTCCAGGGACAATGGATTCTTGATAACATCATGACCGCCGTGGCCATCAGGGACTATTATCGAGCACAGACCGTTGGAGATTTACGGTATTTAAGAGATGTGACTTATACCGGTCTCACCAACGTGAATCTAAAGGCCGGTGATAACAAGTCCAAAGTTCATCACCAAAATAGCGAAATCTTAAATTTCTGGGAATTAGTAGAAGACCCAAGCAAAGTAAATATCGTGGGCCTAAACATCAACGCAGAAATTTCGGCGACGGTCATGCAAGACGATAAAGACAAACTATGTTTACGTTATGACTCCTTAGATGGCATTTACCTATCCATCATGAACTCTTCTCGTCGGCAGGTTCCAAATAGTGCTATTTTGACCCACGAGTTTGTGCCCATGAACTACAAGTGTAACGAAAAAGAGCTTTGGATTTCGTCCGGTGACTTACCGGTATGGGTGCTGATAAGACCGTAGTTCAACACCCATGAAACAATGTCTGATTATATTTTATCTCATATTCGTTTTAAAACCAACGAAAGTGAATGCAGCTAATTTACCAGCATTAAAAGCTCTTTTTATTGAAACATACGACTCGCACTATATTCATGGAATGTGTGGGAAAAACGTGTACGAATTTGTTGCCGAGGCCAAGAGGCTAAAAATTAATTTAGAGAGGGCCTACGTTGCTAAAATAATAGGTTCTGGTTTTTTAGAAACAAGTGGCTTCTATACACGATTTGAAAAAAACAAACGAAGTATGTTAGGTTACTTTCATATGGTCTTTATAGCTGATGGGCATGTCTTTGACTTTGACCTAGCACTTCAAGATGCCCTTCCTCTACATGAGTATGTTCGGCTTCAATTTACACCTCCTTACCAACCTTACAGAATTTTTGGTGTATTATTTGATCCCGTATTAGATTTTCCATGGTGGGAAGTGACTCGTTATGAGCTGGACGATTACCTTGATGGCATTGAAAAACCAACTTGGAAAATGAAAATGAGTGAGTACGTGGATATTGAAAAAGTAATGGCGATTAAACGTAACAATGAGAACCTATCTTTATAGTTTTTTTACAAACTTAATTTTTTGTTATTCTTTAGTGAACTGGCCACCTGTACAACAACCTACAAAATGCATCTGCGATTTCTCAAATCGAAGACGCACTTAAAACTGAAGTTAGACCCTGATGGCCAAATCCCTCAAAAATTTCTGAAACACTATTTTCAAGTTCGTGCCATTTGATATTTTTGAAATCATCTCACAACTTTATTTTGATTTGCTAAAGCTAAGGCCTTCTTTTTAACTCCTACTGAATAATTCACTGCTGTAACGTTAAAACAAAGCCTTGCCAGGAAGACAGCATTTCGTTGGTCTCAAAACTCTTTCAACTAGTGATCCGCCTTCAGTGCTAACTCATTCCAATGAAGCATTCCACCGGCCATGTTAGTGACCTGACTAAAACCTTTGGCCTTTGCCATGAGACTGGCCTGAGTTGATCTACCGCCCGAGCGACAGACAAAAAGGTAGTTTTCATCTTTAGAGGCCGTCTCAAAAAATTGGTGTAACTCCGGGCCAAGGGTAACAAGCTTTGCACCTTTAATATGCCCAAGATCCCCTACAAACTCATCAGGTCCTCGGACGTCGATCACATGATAGCCTCTGACCGAACCTTCTTCAGATACAAATAAATTATTCACACCATTAACAACTTCAATCTTTGACATATTATTTCTCCTTAATCCATATGAATCCACGAAACTCATTTAATTTGAAACCAATGGCCTGATCCTTTGGATACAGCTCATTCAATTTCTTTTGAACATCTTTACTTATTTGATCACCATGACAAAACAAACATTGTGCCTGAATATAAAGAGGCTCAACATAGACCTGTTTGCCATTTTCTAATTTATGCAAAATGAACTCTTTTTGGTTGTCCCCCTTAAAGGTTCCCTGAAACTCCTTAAGATAGACCGCCATCCAGGGGGTGGCCCGATTATCCATATTTCTAATTTTATGGGAAGTACGACCGAATTCATATTTGGACATCCGATCTCCTGCAGTATTTTTAGCAATCGGTTTAACATTGTCATGGCAAAAAGAAATCGCCTTTACTGGACCTTGTTTGGAAATTTGCTCAGATACATTTTTCATAAGTGAAGTCTTTAAATCACTCGCCAATGCCCTTGCCTCAGTTTGGAACTCCTGAGCATGGGCCTGAGAAAATAAAAATGTAAAAATTAAAATTGACCACTTCATAACTTTCCCGATTTTAAAACTAGTTTCAAAGGTAACTTTAAATAGCTTACTCCATTTTGTTCCTTCTCGGGTAAGTGCCCAGCAGCAATGTTCACCTGCAAACTTGGCAGCAATAATCTAGGGGCCTTAAGGGTTTTATCTCGTGCTTCCCTGAAGTTGACATATTCCTTAAGCGTAGTAGTTGACTTTAGTTGAATATTATTTTTTTTACTGTCACTAATTGTGGTCTGAAATTTTAGAGCTCTGTCGTTAGGTTGATAATCATGGCCAACAAAAACTTGAGTTTCATCAGGCAGATCATACAAGCGCATAACAGAAATATAAAGATCACTCGCACTGCCTTTAGGAAAATCACAACGACCTGTACCATAATCAGGCATAAACAATGCATCACCTGTGAAAACGTTTTTATCAATCACAAAGCTAGTACAAGCTGGTGTATGCCCGGGAGTGGGTATTGGAAATATTGTTATCGATCCAGCTTTAAATTCTTTTTCGTCTTCAATAAGAAAATCAAAATCGCATGCATCGGGAAGGCATTTTTTAAGGTTAAAGACATCCTTAAATACTTCTTGAACAACTTGTATACGTTTACTTATACCAATCTTCGATCCAGAAAAATTTTGTTTTAGCAATTGAGAAGAAGACAAATGATCAGCATGGGCATGAGTCTCAAGAATGTAATGAACTTTTAAGTGATGTTCTTGTACAAACTGGATCACTCGTTGTGCAGATCGATCTTCAATTTTTCCAGATGGAGGATCAAAATCTAACACAGGATCAATCACAACTGCATCCTTAGTTGTTTCATCAAAAATGACATAAGTGAGTGTAGATGTATCAGGATCAAAAAAGTGTTGTACATTCATATGTTTTATCCTCGAATAGTAAGACTTACCAAAGTATAGATTACAATACAGCTATAAACGGTTCGTCGAATTAAAAAAGTTTTATCTTTGGATAAGCGTTTCATCACAAACTTCACTGGAAAGATCGCCAGAGAAACTCCCGCAAACATAAGTAAAATATCAGAAGGACCAGGGACCTGTGACATCGTTTGTAACTGAATCAGAAAGGATATGGCCGATGAGAAAAATATCGTCATGAGGCTAGTTGCTACGGCCTTATTCTCTTCAAGATGAAACCCCTTCATGAAAAGGGGTAATAACAAAACTCCCCCACCTAGGCCCGTCAAGGTGGTAAGAACTCCCAACATAATACCTATAGTTATTAACACCCATGCGCTTATTCTTTCCACGCTTTTTGAAAGCGATTGTTTATTTTTATTCCAGACTAAAAACAAACTATATAAACAAACAAGGTATAAAAGAATAATGATCATGAAATCCGAAATATGTTGTTTAATATCTTTAAAAATAAAACTTCCGATCAAGCTACCCAAGGACATAATCAATGCGTATCTGTATTGAACGAATTTTAAATGAGCAAAGACACCAACAATGGAAGCAATAGTGACAACAATTAAAGAATAAAAGGTTCCAACTTTTAATGTAAAACCAAAAAATGTCATAAACAAGGGGATGCCCAGTAAGGCCCCGCCCGATCCGGTGAGTGCAAGAGACATACCAACTAATAAACCAATAATGATGACAGACATATCGCCTTCTCTTATTCAATTGACTTATTGAACATTAACATTCATCATGAATATATTCAAGGGATTTATCATGAGCAAAACCATTAAAATCGCCAAGGAACGACAAGACTATCTATTTAAAGAGTTGTCGTCTTTACTCGAAGCCCTGGCCTCACCTGTTCGCCTTAAGATTATCCATTTCTTGTCTCAGGCGCCACACTCTGTTGAGCAGCTCTCAATTAAGCTTGGCCAAAGTATTGCCAACACCTCCATGCATTTAAAAAAGATGCAACGTGAAAAAATTTTAAAAACTGAATCTCTCGGACAAAAAAGAATTTATTCTCTTGCCCAAGAGGAGATGAAGGAATTTTGGGAACAAATCCAAAACTTCGCTTATGGCCATAACTCCTCCAATGTCATCTCCTCATCGGAGATATATAACGAAGATTTTAAGTGGCACAAAGATCTGGAGGAAACCATTAAGATGATTAAGGCCAGAAAGTTAACGCTTCTTGATGTACGACCCCATGATGAAATTGATGATATTGATTCAACATACAAAAAATATGTCCTTCATATTCCTTTTGAAAATCTAAAAAAATTAAAAGAATCCTTGCCTACATCTCGCCCAATATTGATTATTTGTCGGGGTCGTCTTTGTGTCATGTCAAATGAGTCAGCATTTCAATTAAGAAAGCATGGATTTGATGTTTATAAGTTTGACTTTAGTTGGTATCAAATTTCTAAAAAACTGATAGAGGTTTAAAATGAGCACTACTTTTTCTGAATGTTCAAAATGTCATTCCATTAACAAAGTTGCCTCCGAAAAGGCACTCCTTAAAATGTCGATATGTGGAAAATGTGGGGGGAATCTCGCCTTACATGGACTCGTTTCAGATGTGAAGACGGAAAACTTTAAAAAGATTCTAACAAAAGCAGAAGGAGCAGTCATTGTAGACTTCTGGGCAAGTTGGTGTGGCCCATGCCGATCCTATGGGCCTGAATATCAAAAAGCATCCTTAGAAAATCAACAGGCAGTTTTTTTGAAAATTAATACTGAAACTGAACAGCAGATATCAGAGGAATTAGGTATTCGCGGAATCCCCTGCACTATTTTATTTAAAAATGGAAAAGAAGTTAGGCGCCAAAGTGGCGCCATGAGTGCTCAACAGATAAAACAATTTATAGGTTAAAGGGTCTTCGTTTTACAAGTCGAAATCCCTAATAGCTGATATGGCGGACACCAACCAATGAGTCCTGTTAGTACTGGAATAATCCCCAAAAGAAACCAATAATTTGCAGGACCTACAAACGCCATCGTCACTAAAATAATTCCTACAACAACTCTAAGAACTCTTTCAATTGGGTGAATATTTTTTTTCATTAGATATCCTCTTTGTTTGGTTCAATAAAATCTACTGAACCTTGTTTAACCATATTATCATTTAAGAAAACCATAAAGCTTATTGCACAAGACTTAGAAATCATATAATTTACGCCACAGTATTTGCTCAACGATGACTCCACTGCTTTATTAACCTTTTCTACGTCCAGATTCCCCCGTAGCCGAAAAATCAAAACAGCTGTCTTAAAATGAATTGGATGCGCTGTCGTTTTTTCAGCTTCAATTTCCATTTTAAACTCAGTTATTTCCTGACGCATTTTTTTAAGCATTGCCACAACATCCATGGCGGTGCAACCCATCATGGCATTTAAAACTTGCTCTTTTGGAGTTGGGCCAGCACCTGATCCACCATGCTCTAAACCAGCATCCATCGTAGTACTTAATCCGTGATTATCACAGACAAACTTCATGTTCTCAATCCAACTTAAATTTGCTTTCATCATCATATTCCTAATTGCAAAATATTTTTTGCATCGACTGAATGAGCCTCAAAACTTTTTTATCTGAGATACTATAAAAAACAAAATTTCCTTCTCTTCTGACTTTGAGTATTCCCTCTCTGTGCATTCGGTTCAAAAATTGAGAAAGCTGGGATTGAGAGATGTCACACAACCCCAACAATTCGCTTACATTCTTCTCACCTTCTCCCATATGGCACATAAGCATAAGCCTTTCTGGGTGAGCGAGGGCCTTCATAATTGCTGAGACCTCCGAACACTGAGTTTTCATTTTTTCAGGATTCATTGGCCGTCCCCCAGATATCAACTTGCAGCTTTTTTTGATTTAATTCAACAAAACGTTTTTTACCAATTAACCAAAAATAAAATAATGGAACCGCAAATCGGCTTAAGATCGTCGCCGCGACCTCACCAAATATTAAACTTACGGCAAGCCCCTGGAAAATGGGATCAAATAACATAACTGCACTCCCAACGACCACCGCCGCCGCAGTTAAAAGCATCGGTCTAAATCGCAAAACTCCAGCACTAATCACAGCTTCTTTGAGTGCCATACCATTTTGAATTTGATGCTCAATGAAATCAACTAAGATAATCGAGTTTCGAACAATAATCCCAGCACCGGCGATGAAACCGATCATCGATGTTGCTGTAAAATAGGCACCTGTTAAATAGTGCCCAGGAATAATTCCGATCAATGAAATAGGAATAGGTGCCATAATCACAAGTGGAACCATAAAACTTCTAAACCATCCAACAACAAGAATGTAGATCAAGACCATCACTGCTGCAAAGGCCGCACCTAAATCTCGAAAAACTTCATAAGTAATAAACCATTCTCCATCCCATTTCACTGTCGTTTCATGGGTATCCCATGGCACTTCGGCGGTTTGAGTTTTAAAAGGAATCTGAGGTTCAAGTTTTAAGATCCCATAAACAGGGGCCTCATCGGTTCCGGCCAGTTCCGACATCACATACTCGACAGGTCTGAGATTTTTACGATACAAAACTTCCGTTATTATTTCTTGTGGAGCTTTTAACACATTTTCCGCTTTAACAATTCCCGCTTCAAAGCTTGGAATGTTTTGACCTTCAAAAGGACGTAATCCAGAACGAGTCTCTTGATCTAAAGAAAGATTAACTGTCACTTCTTCCGGTGAGGAAAAATCATTCAGGGTTGCCACCTGAGTCTCATTAAAGATCAGATGTCCTAAATTCCAGGTCTGAGAAGATTTAGTACCAAGTAATCCGGCCTTCTGATAATCATAAGGAAAGATCACTCTCGGTCGAGATTTTTTCCAGGTATAATCTAAATCGACAACACTCGTTTCGGCCTTAAAGAGACCTCTAACAATCTCTCCTGCTCTTCTTCTTTCAGCTAAATCCTTACCATAAATTTCAGCAACCATCGTGGCCATTACAGGGGGACCAGGTGGAATTTCTAAAATTTTTGAGGTGCCTGATTTTGAATCAATAAAGTCTTTAATCAAAGGTCTTAATTCGTTAATGATATCATGGCCGGATTTTTTACGGTCATGCTTATCCGCTAAAACGACATGCAGATCACTCATATATTCGGCTTTTCTTAAAAAAGAATGTTTAACCATCCCGGAAAAAGAAAATGGAGCAGGCTCTCCTGTGAAAACCTGAATTTTTTTAATATCAGGGTTTTTTAGCATTTTTCTGGCCAGTTCGTTTGACCACTCGCTTGATAAATTTAAAGGGGTTGTTACTGGATAATCAAGCGTAACTTGAAACTCACTTTTATTATCAAAAGGTAACATCTTCACTTTAACTGTTTTGGTGGCAAACATTGAAGCGGCAGCAATAAACAAGACCACCACACCAAAAGTAAAACCAAATGCCCAGATTTTTTTGGTAAGAAGATGCTCAGTTAACCAGATATAAATTTTATCTAATTTGGAAGGTCCTTCTGGCGTGTGATCATCATGAGTTTGAGATTCATCATGTTTTAGAAGTCGCACCGAGGCCCAGGGAGTTACGATGAAAGCAACAAACAAAGATACAATCATGGCAAGACTGGCACCGACTGGAATGGGTTTCATATATGGACCCATTAACCCGCGAACAAAGGCCATAGGAAGAATGGCCCCAATAACAGCAAAGGTTGCAAGGATTGTTGGATTACCAACTTCACTCACTGCCCGTAAAGTTGCCTGAAGCAAACTCAATTTTTTATAAGACTTTAAATACCTTTCAATATTTTCAACGACCACAATGGCATCATCTACCAGAATACCGATGGAAAAAATCAATGCAAACAAGGTCACTCGGTTGAGTGTGTAACCCATGAAATAATAAATCGCGAGAGTCAATGCCAGAGTCACGGGGATTGCCGTGGCCACGACCAACGCAGCTCTCCACCCCATAACAAGTGCAATCAATAAAGATACAGATACCGTAGCAATAATAAGATGCTCGATGAGCTCGTTTGATTTCTCTCCTGCTGTAGCACCATAATCTCTAATAACCGTCAGCTCTACATCTTCAGGTAAATCTTTTTTAAATGTTTTAACGCGTTTTAAAAGATTCTCTGATAGGCCAACAACATTGGTGCCTTTGCGCTTAGAAAAACTAATTGTTACAGCATGGGATCCGTCAATTTTTTTATCTTTATCAAACAAGGCAGAAATTCTGGTTCGCTCTTCTGGCCCATCAACAACAGTTGCAACATCCTTTACTTTGATAATTTTTCCGGCACGACTCCCAATGGCCAACACTTGAATGTCATTTAAATTTGAAAGTTTACCTCCCACTTCAACATCAAACACGGCCTTAGTTGACCAGTTTTTTCCTGCAGGAAGAAGGGCATGATTTGTTTTAAGGGCCTGATAGAGATCATCCAGCGTAACAGAATATTGGGCCAACTTTTTAGAGTCTGCAATCACCCTTAAACTTCTTTTTAATCCACCTAAGAGATCAACTCGACCGAGATCAGGCGTACTTGACAACTCTCTTGCCAAAGGTGCAACTAGTTTTCTGAGTTCGAAATCATTTCGACTACGAGAAGTAAAAGTTAAGGCAAGAAATGGAACATCATCAATACTGTAAGACTTTACATCCGGCTTCATGACATTAGCTGGTAACTCATTCATAAGTGACATCAACTTATGATGAACCTTAACAAGTGATGGCTCAATTGGTTCATTCACTTTAAAACGCACAGTGATTAAAACACCGTGAGGTTGACTGGCGGAATAAATGTATTCAACTCCATCAAGCCCCCACATGGCCCTCTCAACAGGCTCCGTAATATTTCTTTCAATTTCACGGGCCTCCATTCCAGGGGCAGGAATCATCACGTCAATCATGGGAACTGTAATTTGTGGTTCTTCTTCTTTGGGTGTCAAATAAACGGAAGCAATTCCTAAAAGTAAACTCACGAGAATGGCAACAGGTGTAAGTTTTGACTGAATGAAAGTCTCTGCTAATTTCCCCGCAAAGCCTTTATGTACTGTAGGTAACTTCATATATCCTCTTAATTATTTAATTGATAAAGTCTTGAATAGATATCCAAGTACTGGGCTTCGACCCTATTCTTGTTGTCGATTAAATCAACTCTACGATTAATGACTTCGGCCAATTGTAAAGCTGAGAGCATTCCTGAACGAAAAAGTTTCATCGCATTTTGAGTCTGTTCTTTAAGAAGATTGTCCGAGTTTTCAAAAAGAACTAATGTTTTCTCAAGTGTCATTTTTGACTCAAGTAACTGGTTCATCATTATCTTTTCTTCTTGCTTACCCGCCTCTAGCTTGGCCTGAGCTGCCATTGATTTAACATTGGCCTCTCCTACTCTTCCGTATGAATCACTATTAAACAAATCCCACATTAGATACAGTCCATAGGCCTGTGCACTAGCAGTATCTCTATCACCAGCATAGATATTATTTTGAGCAAAAAGACCAACACGAGGAAGGTATCGAGATTTCTCCATATCCCTTACATCCTCAAGAGTTTTTACTTTAAATTCCTGAGCGAGCATCATGGAAGAATATGAAGCAGTAGAAGAATGAGTTAAATTCTGATTTAAAAATTCCGTCAACTTTTGCGAAACATCCAGCGTCCAATTCTCTTGAACCTCTCTTTTTGTATTAATCCATTTCCTAGAATTAGAAATCTTAAGATCAAAATCATAAAGTATGCCTTCAATTCTGTTCTCAACACCTTTTAACCCAAGAAGGCCAGAATAGCCTACGGGGTTACTTTGTGAGCCCACTTGGTAGCTTGATATTATTTTTTTTAGATTATTTATTAAATCAGTAAGATGTTGTTCATTTTGAGTATGGAGAAGAATACCTCCGTACTGACGACTAAATTCGGCATACTCTTCAGATTTTCTCGCTTTCATTTCCTGCTCGGAAGCTTTGACTAGAGACTCAAACATCGACGTCTGAGAACTCTTCATCCCACCTTCATAAAGTGCAAGATCAACACCCAAGGCAGCAGTTTTAAAATCTTTACGAACAGGATTATTTAAATCAGAGGGAACAAAGTCTGATTGTTGGATGGATCTTTGTCCCAGATGAGTAAAAAAAACTTGTGTAGGATCATTGGTACTAAACCATTTTCCTTCAACGTATACTCTAGGTAACCAGTGTCTTTTGGCCCGTGACAAAAAAAGCTCATTTGCCTCTTTTTCTAACCCCACGGACTTCTGCTGATAAGATTTCTGATATAGTTCACTCCAAAGAGAATCAAAAGATTTAGCTTCTGTGGCCTGTGCAAAAGCAATATTTGAAATGAGCAAAAGAGCATAAATAATTATTAACTTCATCGTATTCCCTTAACCGCAACAGTTCGGTTTGCCGTTGGTTGAACCATCACTATTTTTTTTATTATTCCATGGCATTTTTTGCAAAATAAAAACCATTGGGCAAATACCCGTGTAACCAGAAAGAGCTAAACCAAATCCGACGAAAAGAGCAAGATAAACGAAATCATGGGCAAAAAACTGAGATGCCAAAAAGGCAATAAATATCATGCTAGAGGCCACAATTTGTACCTGCCGCATAATCGGAAAGACTGCCCCCTTACCTTTTACATCCTTGCCTTGAGCTTTCCACTGGATCATCCCACCATCATAAACTGAAAACTTATGTTGATTCACGTCAAACTTCTTTAATTCATTTAGCGCCATCGTTGCTCTATTGCCAGTGCGACACATAATAACAATTTCACTATCTTTGATATTTTTTAGAATGCCAGGGGCCATGAGATCAAATTGAGATAATGGACAACAAATTGAATCGGGCACATGCTCAGCTTCAAACTCTATATTTTCTCTTACGTCTAAAATAACCATACGTGTTTCCTTGATTTAAATTGACATCACTACCTATCAATATTACAATTCTATAATATTCTTTACAAACGATTAATCAAGAGGTTTTTATGGAAATATTTAAAAATTATTGGCCAATTGCGATGATCAGCTTATGGTTCCTCTATAAGTGGTGGAATTCAAAAAAAATCATCGCCATGCTTCCAGAACTAAAAAAACAGGGAGCACTCTTTGTCGATGTGAGGTCACAAGTTGAATTTGCTGCTGCGAACGCTCCTGGAACTATTAACATCCCTCTTCAACAACTAAAAGATCGCCTAAATGAAATTCCAAAGAATGCTCCGATTGTACTCTGTTGTGCCAGCGGTACAAGAAGCGGAATGGCAAAAATGGTACTTAAAAAAAGCGGCTTCGATCAAGTCTATAATATCGGAACATGGACTAAATTTTCTGGCCAAGGAAAATAACAATGAAAAAATTAAGCAATTATGCCCTCATCGCTTTTTTAGGATTTTTAATTTTTAATTTTTTTATTAAAAACAAGGCTGAGGCCGATGCTAAAAGCTCTTATGATAGTTACCTCGCAGGAAAAGCGTTATTTATTGATGTACGTGAGGAAGGTGAAGTAAGAGATGGAATGATTAAAGGTGCGTTATGGTTTCCACTTTCAAAGATTGAACAGAATAAAAAAGCAGAGATTTCAAGACTCCAGGATGCCTCAAGTGGTAAGGAGATCTTCATTTATTGCAAATCAGGTAACCGGGCAAATAAAGTGAAGGAATACCTTGTTGAAGCAGGAAGTAAGTCACTAAACATGGGAGGATTTTCAAGTCTGGTTAATGATAGCCTTCCTACTCAACCAGGACCTCAATGACATTGCTGATTTTTATTATTGCCGGAAGTCTTATTTATTTCGGCATACAACCACACTGGAGCATTTTATTGGGAGTGGTCATATCAATGACACTTCCTTCCTCGCCCTTAATCCAAAGGAAGGGAAAAACTTGGAGTTCTCGTCTTTTGCAAATAAGTATTATACTTCTTGGGGCGAGCCTAAACTTCCAATCAGTCTTAAAAGAAGGATCGCAAGGATTAATTATCACTTTTATCAGTATTTCTAGTGTCTTTATATTGGGACATTTTTTAGCAAAAACATATCAAGTTCCTTCACCTCTTTCTACGCTCATCACTGTGGGAACTTCGATCTGCGGGGGAAGTGCCATCTCTGCGATTGCACCTATCTTAAAAGCAACAAGTCTTACGATGGCAACTGCTTTAGGAATCGTTTTTATATTAAATGCCATTTCCGTTTTTATATTTCCACCTATTGGCCATTTTTTTCAACTCAGCCAACATCAATTTGGTACCTGGGCCGCCTTGGCCATTCACGATACAAGTTCCGTCGTTGCCGCTTCTCAACTTTATGGTGAAGAAGCACTTAAAATTGGAACGACTCTAAAACTTACTCGTGCACTCTGGATTCTTCCACTCTCCTTCATATTTGCCACGTTCAAAAAATCAGAAAATAAAATGACTATTCCATGGTTTATTTTCATATTCCTTTTGACCTCTCTTGTGTTTACCTTCTTTCCTGAAATAAATTTTTTAATTCCCTACTTCTCCCTATTTTCAAAAGGGGGACTATCACTAACCTTATTTTTAATTGGATTAGGACTGAATAAAAATAAAATACAAGAAATTGGCTTACGACCAGTGGTATTTGCCCTATCACTCTGGCTACTCACAATGATGGGATCACTATTATTTGTTATTAATGCGCCTTCGTGATCATTTTTAATATCTTTCTATGAACAAAAACCTTCACGTTTTAAACTTCGAATAAAATCCTCGGCCTGTTTTCTCGCTTCAAGCCTCCATGTCATCCACTTATCGGCTCCCCTCATGAGCGTAAGCCCAGTCACTTTTGCCCATTTCTCTAGTTTTAAAAAACATTTTTGTGAACGAATTTTCTCTTCGCAAATCCCTTCATCTTGAAGATTGGTCATCTCCTCCTTAAGGGCATTTGCGGTCATATCTCTTACTGACATTTTAGAATGAATCACATGGCCTGTGGCAAACTCTACGACCTTAAGTCCAATGGACTCTCCAATACGAATATCACAAAGTGATTCGGCATAAGAGCAGGTGTTCATAACCAAGACAAAAAAGATTATTAAAAGTTTCATAATATATTTCCTTGTCCTCATTTTAGGACAAAAAAACATCTGGTGGCCGAGGAGTTGTAAAACTGTGTGAGGGTGTCAAATAGCTCTACACCCGTCAAATATCTCTACAAAAGGTCAATTTAAGTAGCTGATTTATGATTACCCATTTTACTTTTTACCCAGGGGATAAGCATCGGAAGGATTGAAACAAAGATCACTGCAAAGATCACAATATGAAAATTCCTTTTAACTGCAGGTAAATTTCCGAAAAAGTGGCCGGCCAAAATGAAAGTAAACACCCAGGCAATGGCACCAAAAATATTATAAGAGATAAACTTCTTATAATTCATTCCTCCAATACCTGCGACAAAAGGAGCAAAGGTACGTGCAATTGGCGCAAATCGAGCTGCTACAATCGTAAACGCTCCCCATCTCGAATAAAAAGCTTGAGTGTACGTAAGGTATTCTTTTTTAAAAAACCTATTTTCTTTCTCAAAGACCTTAGGACCAAGATATTTTCCTATATGATAGTTAACAGTATCCCCTAAAATACCTGCAATCGTGAGACTCGTAAGAAGGAAAGTCATATTAAGTCCATCATCTAAAGCTGAGAGTGCTCCTAACGTGAAAAGCAGTGAGTCTCCAGGTAAAAATGGTGTTACCACTAACCCTGTTTCACAAAAAATGACAAGAAACATAAGAACATAAATCCATGGTCCAAAAAGAGCGATCCAACCGATCAAGTGTTGATCTAAATGCAGCATGATATCAATAAACTGAGACATGAAACGACCTTGAAATATTTTAAATTATATTTAATATAACTTCTCCCACAATCAATGGTCACGAGGAATTTCCTCCTCTTCCATTTTATTTTTGGGACTCATTGCCTCAAAAATAACCCTCTATCCTGCTATTTATTTGGCCCCACATTTGAACCAATCGTTTTAGAGGTGCTTATGGGTTTCAAAAGAAATTTGACTCGTGAAGAAGATATTGAACAATCTGCTAGGGATTATCATGATCATAATTTGACAGATCTTCCCACTTTAAAAAAAACACTCTACAACACCATCGATGCGATTGAAGAAGCACAAATCCCCTATGCTCTCATAGGTGGTGTAGCTGTAAAAGAAATGGGAAGGCCCCGTGTCACCCATGATATTGATATTTTTGTTCCACCTGATTATGCAGAAAAAACCTTAGAGATCCTTCAGAACAAAAACTTTAGCATTGAAAGAAGAGATCCCCATTGGCTTTACAAGGCATGGAGTGATGAAATTCTTGTCGATATTATCTTTAAATCTAGTGGCGATATCTACTTTGATGAAGAGATTAGGTCTCACGTCAGACGTATCAACTATTATGATCGTTACATCAACGCCATAAGCCCTGAGGACTTTATTGTCATTAAGGCCGCGGCCCACCAAGAACATAACCCTCATCACTGGCACGATGCCCTCGCCGTCCTCACTCGAGGTGAATTGGATTGGGATTATCTGTTAAGGCGCTCTCGGTATGCTCCCCGCAGAATGCTTGCTCTTCTCATCTATGGCCAATCAAATGATATTGCTGTTCCCAATGGAGTCATTCAAAAACTTTATCGAACATTATATGAACCACCGGCCCATATTCCAACAAATATATTTCATCCTTACCGTGAGAATTTAGGCTCCAAAGAAAGTCCTCAAAAAGATGATGAGATCATTGAGCCTTTTATTTATATCAAAGGTAAAATTATTGAAGCTCTCACTAAAGATGAAAGAATCGCCGAACATGATATTAAAATTTATGTTTCTCATAAAACAGTTCTCGCCCGTGGGGAAGTTTTTAATGAGGATCAAAAAATGGCCGTGAACGAAGTTATTCAGAAGATTGCTCCTGATTTTGAAATTAAAAATCAACTCAAAATGAGAGAGCTCATAGCTCCTGAGGGCAGTGAGGCCATTGAATGATTCGTATTGCTGCAGTCGGAGATATTCATTTTGATCGAAAATCCCATAACCGTTTACGCCAGCATTTTCATGGATTGGCCGAAAAGGCGGATCTTTTTCTTCTGGCGGGTGATTTGACTCAGACTGGCCACCCTGAAGAGGTTCAGATTTTGGCAGACGATCTCATTGATTGTCCCATTCCTGTTGTCGCAGTTTTAGGCAACCATGATTATCACCTAGATCAAGTCGAACAGATGCATCAAATTTTAAAAAAAGCAGGGGTGATGGTCTTGGAGAAAAACACCATCATCATGAACATCAATGAACAGAGAGTTGGTATTGCAGGCATTAAAGGATTTGGAGGCGGTTTTGTGGGTGCCTGTGGTTCTGATTTTGGTGAGCCTGAAATGAAAGCTTTTATGAGGCATTCAAAAAATGAGGCCCAGGAATTAGAAAATATGATTAAAACCATGGATTGTGATTATAAAATAGTTCTTCTTCATTATTCACCAACGACTCAAACACTTATAGGTGAAAGAAAAGAAATATATCCATTTCTGGGCAGTTATTATTTGTCCGAGGCCATTGATCATGGAAAAGTCGACATTGTCTTTCATGGTCACGCGCATTCAGGAATTGAAAAAGGTGTTACGCCGGGAGGGGTTCCAGTCAGAAACGTGGCCCAACCAGTGATCAGACATGCTTTTAATATTTATACGCTAGAAAAAAACGATCACAGGCACTTAGATTTTAACGATTCAACAGTTTGATGTTCAAGAGCTGTCACTCTTAGGTGATACTTCTGTTTAAGTCTCATCCAATCCTTCACATACTTACAAGCATATTCCACATTTACCGGTAACCACCGATCAATGCTTTTTGATCCTTTGCTACGATTATACTTTTTAGAAGTAATGACTAGATTTTCTGGATCATTTGCAAATGTCATGCGTTGAAGGGCCGTCCAATCTTTTCCTCCAGTCAAATAAGCATGTTTTAAAGGAATGAGGTGATCAATATCAACTAACTGAGCACGAGTAAAACGTTGCGGATAATAATAATCTAACCATAAACCATTTTGAACGGTGCAACCATTTTTATTCATAATCACTTCACTTTCAGAACGAGCGATAAGAATTTCTTGCCTTGAGTTCTGGCAATCATGATCGCCGTCTATCCAGTGTTTCCATTCTTTGCGTTTGTACTTAGCTCCTTGCGCATCAGCATAAATTGAAAAACTTAAAACGAGACATAAAAGAAGAAGTTTGGTCATAAAATTATTATCCATTCACTTTTTAATTTTGTCTTTATTTTATGATTCTTAATATGTGTTACAGGCCCCTTACTTTACCTTTTCTTTTTCATGGACTGCACCCAAACATAAATCGCAGGAATGTCATTTTTAAGTTTTGTGATGGGTCTCATCAACTTAGTTTTTCGCTTAGGAATAAAATCATCTGGTAAAATATGTGGATATTTTCCTGTCATTACTTTTGCTGTGATGACTTCAAGGGGAGCATCCACTATTTCTGGACCAATGGCCCCACGCAAATTGGGATCACGGTTATGGCAACTGATACAGTTAGAGAAATATAATCTTCTTCCTTTATTTAAAGTGGCCTGATCTGCAGCAAAAATAAAAGTAGAAAACAAAAACAATGAGATGAGATTTAGCATGTGTTTATTTTAACTTAGATGGAAAGGAGTGATCTACAACGAAATCAAAATGCGCGACGCGCAACCAGGGTAAAAGATCATTTAAGTGACCTCGTCAGATCATATCTATAAAAACTTTACCACCCATCATAAAATCATTTGAAAGACCTTTTTGGCCACCTTACGGTCGCGCCACGAAAGGAGTTTTCCTGAAAACAATCATCTTCATGATGGTATTAATATTTATACCAAAAGCCTTTGGGAGTTCAGAAAAGTTGGTCACTTGCCAAGGTTTGTATATCGTTGTCGACGTGATCATCAATACAAAAAATGAGCTGAAGGGCACCGTTTCATCTTTCTCAAAAGCATGGAATGTAGAGGCATGGGCAACAGAAAACTCTCTCACCTTTAAAAACATTGACCATAAAAATACATTTAAACTTTTTATTAATACTGATGAAGAAATTCGAGTTGGCGATTATTTTGGATTTAAATCAGATTTCCTTACACAATCTATCAATACTCCACTTGTCTGTAAGATCAATAGTCTTTTTTAGACCTAGACTCCTGCATATTGTTTTTCTATGATTTTCTCATGAAAAAACTTTTTTTTATTGCTGCCTCCTTCTTAGTTTTCTCTAATCTTTATGCTTCAAATGATCCTCAAGGATGGAATACCCCTGATTGGAGCCCAGAAGCAAAAATTCCTACAGAGGGGCATCGGGCCAATATTTTTCAGTTGGAAGATAAAGAATGGAAAGTTGCCATTGAACGCGGTCAAGTTCATGCCTCAGTCTGGCCTATTGAAGATACAGGAGTGCTTTTACCTTTAATACCGATTGAAAAACTTTTTGCCGGTGATACTAAAAATCCCATTCGTAACCAAATATCTAAAACATTTAAAAAAGTGCTTGGCCTTAATTCCATGCCAGAACTTTATGAATGGTTAGGTTTAGCTCCATATCCCAAAGAGGATGCTACAGGCATTTACAAAATTGCTTACCCTAATGGAAAACGTCCTGACTATCCGATGGGTTTAGGAAAAATAAAAACGTCCCATGGAATGGGTGCCACTTTTAGTTGTACGGCCTGCCATGCAAGTTCACTTTTTGGCAAAACAGTTTTTGGTCTGCCCAATAAAAAGCTTCGTGGAGCTCAATTCTATCATTTTGGAAAAAAATATGTGAAGTTCGCTACAAAATCCTTATTCATGGCCAGTGTGGAACATGATAAAAATGATCTCATCATGTTTTTAAATCTTAAAAAAGGTTTAAATGCCGCTGGTACTCGTGCTTCAGCGGCACGAGGTTTAGATACTCCTATGGCACAAGTTTCTGCGGGGCTTGCCGTAAGAGATAATAGTCCTGATGCTCTTATTCTTCCCGAATTAGTGGCACATCCCAAAATGGATCCTTTAAAAGAAAAAAATGCCACTGTAGACACTAAACCTGCCACATGGTGGAACGTTAAATATAAAACACGTTTTCTCCATGATGGATCTCTTGAAGGCAATCCTGTTCCTCAGAACATTATCTGGAATGAAATCGCTCGTGCCACAAGCATGCCTAAATTAGAAGAATGGTTTAAAAATAATAAATTGATCGTACGAGATCTCACAGCGGCCGTGTTTGCAGCACGGCCTCCAAGATTCACTGACTTTTTTCCGGCCAAAAAAATTAGTCTACTAAAGGCCAAAGAGGGCGAAGTCATATTTAATAATCGTTGTGCCAAATGCCACGGGCACTATGACAAGGCCTGGAATACTCCTCATGCAAATTCACTAAATGAGGTCGAAATTCTAGAAACTGTTAAAGTTCGTTATCATGAAACCACGCCTGTTAAAGATGTTGGTACGGACAAAGCACGCCATGAAAGTATGGTTGTGATTGCAGGGCCAGTAAACGACCTAAATGTTTCAAAAGTTACTGGCACAAAACTTGTGCCTCAAGTTGGGTACGTGCCTCCTCCATTGGTGGGCGTATGGGCCCGGTGGCCATACTTTCACAATAATTCCGCACCTACCCTATGTGCAGTCTTAACTCCTCATAAAAAACGCCCCAAAGAATATTGGGCAGGCGCTCCTATTGATAAAGAAATAGATTTTGATAGCGAATGTAATGGCTATCCTTTGGGATCAAAAGTACCTGAAATGTGGAAAAAAGATAAGTTCTTCCATTTTGATACGACTAAACCAGGGCTTGAAAATATGGGCCACGAGAAAATGTTCATGCAAGACGGAAAAGAAATTTTAAGCTCTGGAGAAAAGATGGCACTCATCCAATTTTTGCAAACGCTTTAATGAGAGCTCTCTTTTTTTTATTCATATCCTTTTCTGTTTGGGGAGAACAACCCACTCTTTTACGGGCCGACCTCAATACAGAGTTTGATAATGGTTATCATGAGGATCGTTTTAATCGTGTGATTGATTTTATCTATTCTCATTATGCTCCCATTATTGAGTCACGCGGTGGCGCCCTAATCATTAAAAAAGATTGGAATGATGGCGCAGTAAATGCTTTTGCCGAGCGTGAAGGAGATGAATATCGTCTTGAAATATTAGGTGGACTTTCACGTTATTCTTTAATTTCTGAAGATGCGTTCATCACTCTAATTTGTCACGAACTCGGTCATCTCTTAGGTGGATATCCAAAAGGTGGGACAATAAGTGTTGAGGCCCAATCTGACTACTACAGTACGGCCAAGTGTGTGAGACGACTTTTTCCACATTGGAGTGAGTGGAGAAACCCAGAGGTGAGCTCTCCAGGGCCACAAGACATTTCTTTTGCAGAAACTAAATGCAAAATCTCATTTCCGGATGAAGGTTATGAAACTTGTGTACGTTCAATGAATGCCTCATGGAAAATTTCTCAACTTTGGGGAAAACTTGATCGGAATAAACGTCCAAGTTATCTAAAGCCTGATAGCACGCGCGTAAGAGTGACTCAAGCCTCACATCCATCGGCCCAATGTCGTTTAGACACCTATGTGGCAGGCGCTTTATGCCCCGTGGACTATAAGGTTGATTTTAGCTATGAGAATGAAAAAGTCGGTGCCTGTGGGAAATGGTTTCAAGAAGCATTCCAAAGACCGCTTTGCTGGTATAAAACACTAAAGAAATAACTCTTTTATTCTATCAATTCACATCTGCTACTGCTAGCATGATTTCACATAAAATCAGGATATTCTTTGAAGCC
>CAMCZE010000009.1 GCA_945885655.1 Bacteriovorax stolpii
ATTGGAGTTTGTCGCCGAATCAATTCAAAAATCCCTGTACTTGGTATCAACTTAGGTCGACTTGGATTTATTACTGAATTTAATAAAAATGAGTATTTTGATCGGCTAGGGGATATTCTCGACGGAAAATATCAAGTCACAACAAAACCCCTTTTTCACGTGTCAGTGATGAGAAACAATAAACATCATTTTACAGATTATTTTTTCAATGATGCTGTAGTAGCAAAAAATGATATTGCTCGTATGATTTATCTGCGAGCAGAACTGGGTGATGAGCACATCTACAACATTGCAGGAGATGGTATCATTATCAGCTCTCCCATGGGTTCTACGGCCTACTCTATGGCAGCTGGTGGTCCCATCGTTCACCCAGATGTTCGAGCTTTAGTTCTTACACCTATTTGTCCCCACTCCCTTATCCATAGACCATTGGTGATACCTGATACTGCCGCTATTTCACTTAAAATGATGCCTCCCCATCATTCAGTAACCTTAACTCTTGATGGCCAAGTTGCAGTTGCCCTAGAGGAGCAAGATGTCGTTATTATTAATAACTCCAAAGTGAAAAAAGTTTCATTAATAAAAAATCCAGATCGTTTCTATTTTGAAACGATTAGAGAGAAATTTGTCATTTCTAAAAAAGAATAAGCAATATACGTAAAAAATACGCTTTTCCCTTGATTCATACGTACTCTGTCCGTACAATTCTGGGAAGAGGTATTTATGAATGCACGTTTTTATTTAAAAAATCTTCTTATTCAAAATTTTGCAACATTCAAAAACCAAACTATTAACTTCCGCCCTGGCTTCAATGCCATTGTAGGAGAAACGGGATCTGGTAAAAGTTTAGTTCTGGATGCTCTGGAACTCATACTCGGGGGAAGAGCTGATAAACGGATTGTACGACGAGATACGGCCTACTCTTTAGTGGAGGCCCATTTCACCTGCGATGACCAGCGCGTCATCCATTATCTCGAACAAGAAGGTTACCCTCTTGATGAAAATGAGCTTATCGTTAAACGTCTCATTTATAAAAATGGCACCACGAAAAATTACATCAATCACCTTTCTTGTACTGTTCATTTTTTAAACCAATTTGCAAAAAGATATGTGGACCTTGTTGGACAATTTGAAAATCAAAAACTTCTTTCTGAAACTTATCAGCTTCAGTTATTAGATCATTACTCGAAAATTGATACGGAAATAATGGAGTATCAAAAAGGTTTACTTGATTATAAAAAGAATAAAAAACAATTCGAAGATCTAGAAAAATCTAAAACGACTAGAGATCAAAGAATCGATTATCTATCCTATCAGCTTCAAGAAATCGAAAAAGTCAATCCATCCTCCCAGGACGAGCAAGATTTATTGAAGAAGAAAGATTTGATGATGAACATGGAGAGAACTCAGAAACTTTCTTTCCAGATTGGCGGCATCGTTGATGGCCAAGAAGGCCAAGCTGGACTTATCTCTCAACTGAAATTTCTGAGTTCTCTTCTTATTAAACATCCTCATATTTTTAAAGATCAGGCGGATGCACTAATTGAAATCGAAGATAAATTTCACCACCTACATCAAGACATTCAAAAAAAACTTCAATTTGAAGTTGATGCAAATGAACTTGAAGTTGTGCTTGATCGTTTAGACTCTTATCAAAAACTTAAAAAGAAATTTGGAGGCACTGTCGAGAACATCCTTCATTCTCAGGTAGAATTCCTGAAAGAGAAAAACCAACTAGAGGAACTTGATCTTAATTTCGGAGATCTGGAATCAAAGATTCAGTCTATTTTTAGAAATCTTAATTCCCTGGCCGACAAACTACATGATAAACGTGTTGTTAACGCTAAAAAACTTAGCCAGGAACTCACTTTCAAGATTCGAAATCTTAAAATGGATGGTGCGACTGTTTCCATGGCACTTGAGCGCATCACTGAATTTACAGAATCTGGTCTTACTCGTGCATTTTTTAAAGCAGAAACAAATCCCGGAGAAGGATTTTTTAAAATTAAGGAAATAGCTTCAGGTGGAGAACTTTCAAGAATTCTTCTTAGTGTAAGACAAATTCTTTCGTGTAGTGATTCCATTAGTATTTTTCTTTTTGATGAAATTGCTACTGGAATCGGTGGAGAAACCGCTAACTGCATCGGGAAGGCACTATGTGACGTGGCAAAGGATGGCCAAGTTATAGCCATCACCCATTTACCGCAAATTGCTCAGTTTGCTGACGCCCTAATAGTTGTACAAAAAGAAATTCAAGAAGCAGACAAAAGAACTGAATCATATGTTAGAGAAGTCATAGGCAATAAGATCTTAAAAGAAGTTAAAGCAATGTCGGGGCTACACTAAAGGTATAAACTTTAAATCATTATTCTCAATAAAAATAAATGTTTTAGTTTTTAGTGCATAACCATTATTTACGTATGTAGATAAGCTTTCAGACATTTGAAAAATGTCCTGAACATGGCTATGTCCGCCAAGTACAAAATCATAGTGTCCCTTCGTTTTCTGTAAAACTCCATGTCGGAAACGTTTTTTTACGAGTTCCTCATCAAAAGCTTTAAAGCCTTTTTTTCGTGATACTTTAGAAGCCCTTTCTCCTATGAAATTTAGTAAGCTATATGGCATGATTCTATTTGCGATAAACCTTAAGGGAGGAGAAAGAATAAACTTCTTATACCTCTGATAAGCAATGTTATCTATCTCGTGTTCATCTCCATGAGAAAAATAATATTTTTTGCCATCAATCTCTTCAATCAGCTCATTTTGAAAAACTCTTACTTCATCTTTTTTCCATCTCAAATGAAAAAGCTTCTGTAAATGCACGTCATGATTACCTTCAAAAAAATAAACTTTTTTGCCAGCTTTTGCTAAATATTCCATTTTATCAAAATGATGCTGGAACAGACGGAGATATTCTTGATGAGGACCACACATTAAGTCAAAGATATCCCCTAAAAGGATTATATAATCGCTACTCTGTACTAAAGGATGATCCAGGAACGTTCCCAAAAGATAATCCGCGGAATCGCGTGGATTTTTCACATGGATGTCAGATATGGCAGATATTTTCATGTTATTTATTTATAACACTAAGCTCATCCTTAATCCGCTCAAAAATATACTTATCCAAATACTTCTTACTGATATCGTCGAGCATCGTAAATTTACAACAAATTCTCCAAACTTTATAGGACAGACCGTTAAATTCGTCCGGGTCCATTTCTCTAATCATTGTAACTGAGGCCATGGCCTTGGTCCCCCATTTGCCTAGGGTGATATCGATATTTATGATCTGGTCATTTACTTTAAAAAACTTCCATTCTGCACGAGAGACTAAGAAAGAAAATCCCCCAGAACTGATATCAAAACAATTTTTCTTAAAAAACTGGTTGGTATGTCTAAGAATTGTTGCGGCCTTATTAAAACTGACTTGAATATCGGCTTCATCGTGGCAATCAAGTCGAAAGTTATTACGTCTCTCTACCTGAGCTACGAAAGTAGGTATCGAGAGGTAATAACGAATTGGTGCCTCACATTGTTTAACATTACATCTCATAATTAGAGCGGATTCTGGGATATAAAGATCAATGTGGGGTTGAGCCGCAATAAGATCATTAACTTCAGAATCTTTATCAATAATCGGAACGATACAAAAATCACGTCTGCTTTTTCGAATAGACTCAATTCTAACTTTGGCCAAAATTTTTGTGTCACCAATGAGACGCCATAAAAAAACTTCTGCATTTGCTTCTTTAGCACTATGTAAAAGACTTAAAATATTTGCCTCTTCATTTATGCCAAAAAGCTTATTATCTGAAGCCAAATGATCTCCAAAAGAGACTTCTCAGTTTAAGAACTGAGAAGTCTCTGGGCTTAAGTAACAGAACTAAAAACATTTTAACTGATCAGTTTTAAAGCGCTAGCACCAAATTGATTTGCCTGAACCAAAGCAGAGGTACCCGCTGCACTTCTAATCTGAGCTGAAGCTAATTTGGCAGTTGACTCCGCAATATCAACATCCTCAATTCGAGATCTGGCCGAATCTAAATTAACTGTAGCTGTATCTAAGGTATTCATACTGGACTGTAAGCGAGACTGAATCGCACCGAAGTTCGATCTGAATCCACTCACCTTACCAATAGCACTATCAAGTCTTTCCAGATTTGATAAGGCACCATCTTTGTCTCTAATGTTGGTTCCATCAATACCAAGACTTTCTGAAGATGAGTCCGATATCGAGGAATCCATTTCAATAATATTTTCCTCACCATCATATGCTCCCACCTGGAAGCTTAGTACATCTCCCTCACCTCTAAGGAGTGAGCGACCGTTGAACAATGTCGTCTTCGAAATTCGATCAGCTTCTGCTACAAGTTGTTCGTATTCAAGAGACATAAAACTTCTTTCCTCATCTCCGACCGTATCAGATCCGGCCTGAATGGAAAGTTCACGTAAACGAGTTAAGATGTTGGAAGTCTCGTTTAACGCTCCTTCTGCGACTTGTACCAAAGAGATGGCATCGTTCGCGTTTCTTGAGGCCATACGTAGACCTCGCGTGGACGCTTCCATCTTTTTTGAAATAACTAGTCCCGCAGCATCGTCAGAGGATTTATTAATCCTTTTACCTGACGATAACTTTGCAAATTCCGCTTCCTGGTCCGAACTAGCCGTCCTCAGGTTTCTTTGTACCTCTTGCGAGGCGATGTTCGTGTTGATTCTTAAGCCCATCAACGTACTCCTTGATTAACACTGTAATGACCCAATATGGGCCACATATACCTTATCGAAACAGTCAGTTAATTAATGAGCTACATTATGGAGAATTATTTGAAATACAAGCAGTTACAGCCAGTTGGCCTCTCTAAACTCAATTTTTTTGTAGGATTATATGTGCTGGATTTTACTGATGGTTGAGGTCGTGGAATATCCATCAACAAAATTCAGTGAGAAAACGTTCCCACCAAAACTGATGACTTCTTTGCCGCCTACAATTTGATCAATCTTCCAATCTCCTCCTTTAACTAGGACTTTTGGTCGAATTTTTAAGATTAAATTTAAGGGAGTATCCTCTGTGAAGACTTCAACAAAATCCACAGATTTTAACTGTGATAAAACATAAGCTCGATCTACTTCATTATTAATTGGACGTTCTGATCCCTTAAGTCTTTTCACGCTTAAATCAGAATTTAGACCTATGACTAAAAGGTCTCCCAGTTTTTTCGCCTCAGCTAAATAGGTCACATGCCCTCTATGGAGAATGTCAAAACAACCATTGGTAAAAACGATTTTCTTGTTTTTATTTTCTGAAAGAAATTTTTCTAACTGTTGTGAAAACATTAATCAATCCGAATAACTTTACTATGAGTCACTTTATTTTGCAGATCAAAATATGAAAATAGCCCTAGGCTTACAAAGTTCATAAGTGTAATTAGACTCCTGATAGCCAACGAACTAAAACTTAAGCCTTTATTATTTTGATCGACCACTCTGATACCCATGATACTTTTTCCAACACTACACTGTGGTGTTTTATCAAAAATTGAAAAATAAAGAAGGTAAAATCCACAAAAAATAGTGAGAACAAGAGGTGTTACATCTGAAGGATAGGTTTCCCAAACTTCAAAGATATCCATACTGATGGTTCGGGCCATGATCGTTAACATGATCCCAACAATTCCAAATAAAAATATCATATCTAATAAGTATGCTGAGACTCTTTGTGTGCCGCTAGCTACACGATATGTTTTTTCAATACGTACTTCTTCAATAGGCATGGCTTCCGGGACAATTTGTTGCTGACCATAAAAAAGAGAAAGATCGTTTTGATACACATTCATTTCTTTTTGATTCTGTTGATGACTGTGGTTCAACGTAGATGTTGATTGAATGATTTTATCTGTAAAAACAGGTTTGATGTCTGTCGCTTTAGGTTGATGAAAACCTAATCCAGAAGTAAGAGGCTTAAATTCAAATTCTTCCATAGAAAAATCATCTTTTGCAGGAACAGCCGAAGATTTCTTTGGTGGTACTGATTCAAGATTCATAATCTTTCCTTTGCTTTGACTTGAAATAAGTTTCTCACAGAAACCTTAATCGAGCAATCTTTGGAGCAGGATTCCAGCACCTACGGCCAATGCTGTCGGCGTCCTCATAATGGGTGTTGGCAACGTAAGGGAAGAAACATTTTTTAGATTCCTCAAAAACTCTAGTTCTTTTGGAGAAAATCCACCCTCTGGCCCCACGGCCAAAAGTGTCGGACCAGTTATTTTTTTATAGTTCGATAGAGATTGATCTCCAGACTGAGAATCTAATAACAAAACCTCTTCATATTGCTCCCAAGCCAGATTTATCCAATCGATGAAGATGACTTCAGGTAGGTAAGGAGCATTTGACTGTTCAAGAGCTGAAACTAAAAGATTATTTAATCGCTCTTCGTCAGGTACTCGCATCTGAGAATAGTCAGACTTAATGAGAAAAATCTTATGCATCCCTAACTCAACAGCTTGCTTCAAAGAAAGTTCAAGGGCCTCTTTTTTAGGCATCCCCAAAACAAGGCTCATATCGTACTTTCTTATGGCCTCATTTGAGTTCCTAAATTTAAGTCTCATTTCTTTTTTTGTGATACTCACAACACTTGTGAGAACACATATCCCTTTCCCATTTAGGAGTAACAGATCTTCGCCTATTTTGATCCTTACCACCTGAGCTAAATGGTGAAGGCTTTCTCCAGTTATCTGGTAATCTTCTTGAATTATTAAATCTGGTTTCCAGTGGGCCCTCATAAAGCTTCTTTTTGAAACAATAGAGCACTCCAATCGCCCTTATCAGTGCGTCTGATGAGTTTTAATTTTTCAGATGAATAAGCTTCAACAATACCTTCAACCTGTGGTTTCAGAAGACCAGAAAGGATAAGATATCCAGATGGTTTGGTGGTCTCGATTAAAAAATCTTTTTCCATCATAAGGATGCTTTCAAGAATATTAGCGAAAACGAGATCATATGCTGATTGAAGTTTATTTCTGACCTCAGGTAAAAGAAGCCTGAAAGATTTATCTGAGAGGTGATTAATTTCTGAATTGTGATAACAATTTTTGTTTGCTTCTACATCAATGTCATAAAAATCGATTTTTGCTTCTAAAAAAAACTTCAATGCTGACAACCCAAGGATGCCGGAACCAGAACCAAAATCTAAAACTGTTTCAATTTTACTTTTTGTTAAAACATTTTCAGTAAAAAGTTTTAAACAAAGAAACGTTGTTTCATGGCTTCCAGTACCAAACCCCATTCCTGGATTAATATAAATTTGCTCTTTGGAGTGAGACTTATAATCTTTTTGCCAAGAAGGTATAATTTCAAGCTGTTCATTAATTAAAATGGGTGCATAATGTTTTTTCCATTCCGCATTCCAGTCCTCGCCAGGACACTCTTCAACTTGAGACTCACAAAGACAATTTGTTTTGACTGAATAATTAAAATCCTGGGCATCACCAGCAGTAGAAAAAAAGAATCTGTAATTTGTTGGCTTTTCCAAAACTCTAGCCTCAACCTCATCAATAACCTCCTGTGGAAGATCTCCACCAGAATATGAGCGCTCTCCTAAAATTGCATCCACCTGAGCTTCATTTAAAGAAAATTCCTCAATCCCCATTGCATGATGATCCAGTAAAGCTTTTGACTCAATGTCTAACCATTGATCTCTAGAAGGCTGAAAATGAAAGAGAGTGACAACCCAAAAATTTTGCATAAAAATCCTTTAATTTTGGAATCTTATAGCCCAAAGAAAACCCTCTGTGAGGATAAAAAATTTACATTTCCCAAGCTTTTCTGGTCTTAGCTCCCTTTTTTTGTTAGTAAACCAATCCAGGATGAATCAAAAAATATTTCTTATCGGTATAGCAGGGGGCTCAGGCTCTGGAAAAACCACTTTTGCTACAAAAGTGATTAAAAACCTCAGTAACACTGATGTCTATCTTCTGCATATGGACTCCTATTACCTGCATGATCAGCCTCAGGCCAATTATACATCTAACGGAAAACCAAACTTCGATCATCCCAATGCTTTTGATTGGGAGTTATTAAGACTACACTTGTCAGAACTTAAAAAGGGTTACGCCATAAAGTGCCCAATCTACGACTTCTCTTCCTCTAGTAGAACCGGGGAATTTGAAAACGTGGGTCCTTGTAAAGTTGTTTTATTTGAAGGGATTTTTTCACTCTATGATCAAAAAATTCGAGAGATGTTAGATATAAAATGTTTTCTCCATGTGGATTCCGATATTCGATTTACGAGAAGACTTCACCGTGACGTAAAGGAGCGTGGAAGATCATTGGAATCAGTTATTTCTCAATATTACGATACTGTACGCCCTATGTATCAAAGATATCTCGACCCTCAACGTCAGTACGCTGATTTCACTGTTGGAGAGGAAACCGATGTTGCCTCCCTCATTTTGTCTGCTAGAATTAAAGAGTTTTTATAACTTTTTACTCAGGTCTTTTAATTGAAAAACAAATATTTCTCCATTTTACCCATTGGCGGAGTCGAAGAAATCGGCTCAAACATGACCCTCATCAGAACAACCGATGAAGATATCATTATCGACTGCGGACTTCTTTTTCCCTATGAAGATTTTTTTGACATCAATTATCTTATTCCAGATTTTTCACATTTAGATTCTTCGCGAATTAAAAATATTATTATTTCTCATGGTCACGAAGATCATATTGGGGCCCTCGGACACCTTCTCAAAGCTTTTCCAGAAGTCACGGTTCACGCCAGTCGCTTTACCCTTCAGCTCATCCAGAAAAAGCTCGAAGAACAAGAAGTGAAATTTAAGTTTGAACTTTATACTGAGAAATCAGATCTTACATTTTCTGAAGTTGATATTTCTATGGTTCATGTAAACCATTCTATTCCTGAAACTCATGGCCTCATCATACGTACTAAAAATCGTGAATGGGGTGCCCTTTATATTTCAGACTTTAAGGTTGATCTCACTTCCACACATGAAAAACCAATTGATTTTCCTCGAATCCGTGAAAAACTCTCAGAATGTAAAGAGACCGCTTATTTCATAGATAGTACTAATATTCTAAATGATGGAAAAACTGTTTCAGAAAATGATCTTCACCTTGATCTTAATCTCCTAATAAAAAGACCCGAGAACCGAGTCTATATAACATTATTCGCATCTAACGTTCATCGCATTAATGCCATTGCAAATATGGGAAAAGACGCTGGAAGAAAAATCGTCATTATGGGACGATCATTAAAAAGTTACATGTCAGTAGCTTCTGAAACAGGTCATTCAGACATCTCTCCAGAAGAACTTTTTATGCCCGACCAGGTCAAACAAGAAAAAGGTAAAATGCTTATTTTCCTTTCAGGTTGTCAGGGTGATTTTTTGAGTGCTCTAAGAAGATTTAGTTATGGTGAGGATGGAACATTTAAACCTGGTCCTGGTGATCTTGTTATTTTCAGTTCAAAAGTTATTCCTGGAAACGAGAAAAAAGTTTTTCGCATCTATAATAAACTAACTGAGTCTGGAGCAGAAATCATTACAGCAAATGATCAACACATCCATGCTTCAGGGCATCCGGGTAAAGAGGATCTTCATCTTCTTATGCGCAATTTTATGCCTACCTTTTATTTTCCCATTCACGGTGAATCTTATTTTCTAAAAAAGCACTACGAATTCATAAAATCCCGTTATCCAAAAATTTCAGCCTACTTGATATATAACTACCAGGAAGTCGTTCTAGGTGAAGGTGTTATTCAAATCAAAAAACATGAGCGCTTTGAGCCTCGCATTATCCACGGTAAGAATCTAGAGATTGAAAAAACACAAATTAGTCAGCGAAGAAAAATGGCCACCCAAGGAGCAATTTTTATAAGCTATCATAAAACGATGGGGCATATTGAACTCACAACTATTGGGCTGCCTATTCTGTTTCAGGATCAAATCGAAATTCTCAAAAAGAATGTTATTCAACGAATTAAGTCAGACTTAATAAGTCGAGATGAGACATATCTAAAGGATCAGGTTAAAATTATGACTCGCCAATTTTGTAACAACTTACTTGGCTATAAACCCGTAACAGAAGTACATCTCCACTAAATGGAAAAAACTGCACTTATTCTCATAGTTTTTACGAATGCATTTCTTGTCCTTATTTTGGGCTTTCTTTCTTTTCTTGTTTATAAATTATTTAAGCATAATCGGAATTCACCTCAATCAGGAGATCCTATGATTAATATTCCACAAAGTGAATTTCATCCCGAAGTTTTGAAAAGAATTAAAGAACTTGAAAAAGTTAAACCAAAACGTTCTGAACTTTTTTGTCCCAACCATACTGAAGAACCTGGTGAAGTTACTTGTTCGATCTGTGACAAGTTGTTCTGCAAATCTTGTATTCGACCATTTAAAACCATGCACTTTTGTAAAGAACATATCCCCCTTATTATGAAATATGAATGGGATGAGATTATTACGATTAAGACATCTACCATTGAGCCTGAACAAGGTGTTCGACTTTTTGATATTAAAAAAAATCTTTTAGAAAAGGAAAATATTCCGACCTACATTGAAACCCACTACAAAATCAATGTAGACCAAGATCATATTGAAACTTATCTTGTGATGTATGGAATAAAGGAAAATGTTCAAAAACTTAAAGAAAAAATTACCAATATCAAATTACACTAATAAGACCTATTTTTCTAAAACTTCTCTCAAATATGACGGCTCCAAAAATGGAACCGTCTTATTTTGAAAGAAATATTTATAGGAATTTTTCGGAAACATAAAACCCTGCGAACCAGATCAAATCCTTATACAGAATTCGGAATGAGTACTGTCCTATTTTTTAAAGCTGGGTATCATGACTTCGTTCATTTTTCTTCATAAACGATGGTGTATCGAATTCATCTTCATCAAAGTTGAAAAAACCTAGTTTTTCAGCAATTGATTTAATTCTACTCTCACGAGTTTGAGTATTTTGAGTTGGTGCCTCGGCCACATGCCCGGTTTCATTATGAGCATGCTCCTGACGTTCTACTCTCTCTGCATACATTGGGGCAGCTGGTTTTACAGAAGCTGGAGCATCAAAAGTCTTTTGTGATTCATATTTTGAAGCAGCACTTTGTAGTTTTTCTGCCCAACTTACTTTAGATTTTTCCTGAATCATTGGCTCATCTAGATCAAATGAAATTTCATTTTTAATGGCGTAATCTGTTTTTCTAGAAGTAACTGGAGCCTCTTGTGGAAGTTCTGGTTTTGTTTCTAATCTAGGTGCATGAGGGGCCATTGGCTGTACTGAAGCCGCTGGAGCAGTTTGTTCATAAACTGGCTGATGAACTCTTTGTTGAATAACTGGCGCTTCCTGTACTTCAACTGTAACACGAGCAGCATAACCAGTAGTTTGAGCAGCTGCTGCAGTGATTTCTTTTTTAGGAAGTTTTAAACCAGTGGCGATAACAGTTACTTTAACGTTTTCACCCATTGAATCATCAATCACTGTTCCGAAAATGATTTCAGCATCTTCATCAGCAGCTTCCATGATAAGTGAAACTGCCTGGTTAGTTTCGTGAGTTGTAAGAGAGGAGTTCCCTGTGATGTTGATAATAATCCCAGTTGCACCATCAATTGAAACATCTTCAAGAAGTGGGGAACTAATCGCAATTTTAGCAGCTTTTAAGGCCCTTTCTTGTCCTGCGGCCACACCGGTGCCCATTAGGGCCAATCCCTTATTGGACATAACTGTCGAAACATCGGCAAAGTCAGCATTGATCAATCCAGTATTATTGATAAGATCTGAAATACCTTGAACTGCATTAAGAAGAACTTCATCTGCCGCTTTAAAAGTATCAACAAGGGATAAATTTTCGCCAGCAAGCTGTAATAAACGTTGATTAGGAATACAGATGAGTGAATCCACTGAATCTTCTAATGAACGAATTCCCTCTTCAGCTTGGCGTGAACGTTTTTTACCTTCAAACATGAAAGGTTTCGTCACTACTCCAACTGTAAGAGATCCCATTTCACGAGCAAGTTTTGCAATCACCGGAGCTGCACCGGTTCCAGTTCCTCCGCCCATACCCGCAGTTATGAATACCATATCAGCGCCATCTAAAACTTCAGACAGCCTCTCATAATCTTCAATCGCAGCTTTACGGCCAACCTCAGGATTTGCTCCGGCACCAAGACCTTTAGTTACATTTCCACCAAGCTGAATTTTTGTATTTGCTAAGTTAGCAGCTAACGCCTGTGAATCAGTGTTAGCAACAATGTATTCTACGCCTGTTAAGCCTGAGCGAATCATCGTGTTAACGGCATTACAACCGCCACCACCGACTCCGATGACTTTAATTTTAGCTCCCATAGGAAGGCCTGAATTGTCGGCTATATCGAACATAGAATCCTCCGAATTAAAAGATCTCTTTAAAAACGTTTTTTAGAGATTTACCTAGTTTATCAAACATATCTGATTCGTCTTGTATTTTTTCTTCTCTCGTCGATGCTTCTGTTACATGTCTTGATTCTTGGAGAAGACCAAGTACGGTTGAAAATTTTGGATGTTGCATGGCCGTGGTCATTCCACCAAAAGCTTGTGGGTAACCCAACTTCACAGGCTTTTCTAAAACATACTCCGCCATCTCTGGTAAACTTCTAATAAGTGCACCACCACCAGTAAGTACATAGCCCCCAGTGTTCTGATTATGCAAATTCTTCTCCAACATTAAATCTTGAATAACATTAAATAGTTCTTCAGCTCGAGCACCGAGGACTTCAGCCACTTGGTTTAGTGCAACTTCTCTTGGCCTGGTGCCAGAAAGACCCTGAATGGTTAAAAATGTCTCTCCAGGCTGTCCCATTACTGTTCCATGAGTAAGTTTAATTTTCTCCGCTTCATTATGTGGAATTTTCAAGGCTACAGCTAAATCATTCGTGAAATGACTTCCGCCCAAGGGAATAATTTGAGAATGGACTAAGCTTCCATCCTTCCATACAGCGATGTCTGTTGTTCCACCGCCAATATCAATAAGAACGACTCCAAGTTCTTTTTCTTCCTGAGTAAGTACTGAGCGAGAAGAAGCAATAGGCTGAAGGATAACTGAGTTTGCCTTCAATCCTGCTTGCTCTACACATTTAATTAGATTATGAATCAAAGGAGTTTTACCTGTCACAATATGTACGTAGACCTCAAGACGTGAGCCACACATTCCAACAGGATTTTTTATTCCAGATGTGTTATCAACCTTGAACTCTTGTGGAATCACATGAAGAATTTCACGATCCGAAGGAATTATCACGGCCTTAGCAGCCTCAATAACACGATCAACATCTGACTGGGAAATCTCTTTGTTTTTTACAGGGACAACACCAGAAGAATTAAAACAGTAGATGTGATTTCCGGCGATGCCGATAGTTGCAGATTCAAGATGTTCGATACCTGCCATAAGTTTTGCTTCCTCGATGGAGGAGCGAATAGATTCAACGGTTTTCTCAATATTAACCACTGAACCTTTTTTAAGGCCATTACTTGGGTGAGAACCGACTCCCAGAATTTCTAATTTTTTTGAAACCTTTTGCGCAATCAGTGTACAAACTTTTGTTGTACCTATATCCAAAGCAACGATAACACTTTTAGTGCTCATGAGATTCCCTTCTCAAAAACTCTTCACAAAGAAGAGGGCAGATTCATTCTGACTAATACATGAAGCATAATGCTTCATCTAAATTCTAGATTTTGTCCGAAAACTTGACAACAACCTTTTTCGCATTGACCAAATTTATACTCGATGGATAACGTTTATTCTTTGTTACATAACCAACAATCTTATTGAGTTTGGTAAGTTTCTCTTCCCAAAAATCTGCCCCCATAAAAACACTCGTGGCTTTCCCACCGAGGGAAAAAACTATCGTTAAATCATTGTTTTTGCTAAATATAATTTCAGAGATCTGCTTTCTCAACCCCTCATCCATAAGTTTTATGAAAATTGTAAGTGTCTCGGGAGCATCACTATCAAGCTGCTCAGTTGACATTGCCAAAAGTGGTAAGCTAAAAGTCAGTTTTTTTTCAGACTTCATTAAGTTTTCATAATGTGGCTCATACAACTTAGCATTAGCGCCAAGGATAGCAGAATAATGTTCTTCGCCGTTTGTTTTATACACCTGCACCTTCGCTAATGGTTCAGGGCAATCCATATTAATTTTTAATCTTTTCGTCACAGGGTTGTAACTGACACGGTAATCAGATAAAAAATATTTCTCATCCAGCTTTTCTTTGAGAATTTTTTCTTTAACGTCTTTAAGAGAGTGGGCCTTCTCAAATTCTTTCATGATAATGACAGAAAGGAGACCAGCTGACTTTGAGGGACAAGAACCTATATATGTACGATATTTTACACTTCGCTGAGTGATACCATCAGCTATTCTAGCATGAAGAGAGAAAGTTGCTATAAAGCTTATTAAGGATACTAAAAAATAAAACTTCATTTATAGATGATAGGGGATTTTTACTTCCAATTCAAATTCAATTCCATAGAAGTGATCCATTTCGTATTGAATGATATCAACAATAGCTTTGAAATGGTCCCAATTTGCTCCGCCCAGATTCTCCATGAAGTTTCCATGTTTTGGACTCACCCGTAAGTTACCTATTTGTAGACCCTTAAGACCGAGCAAATCGATCAGGCGCCCAGCCTGAAGTTCTTTATTTGGATTCTTAAATACACAACCACAATTTTTAGTAGTTAGTGGTTGAGATTTTTTCCTATACTCCAAATACTGTTTAATTTTAACACTGATGCCTTCATCAACTCCGGCATGAATCATTGTTATAAAAACTATGATCTCCCCAGATTTAACAAAATGATTATGGCGATATGAAAAACTTTTACCGTTAATTACTTCTTCTCTAAGTATGCCGTTGGGAGTAACCAGCTTAACTTTAGTAACCATCTTCCCTATTTCCCCCAAATTCGTTCCGGCATTCATATAGACGGCACCCCCAAGTGATGCGGGAATACCAGTAAACACTTCCCATCCCTTTAAACCAAACTTAACAGCATGAGCTGTTAAGTGATTTAGCCCTAGAGAAGCAGGGAATTCATATTCATTTTTAATATCCGAAAGTGAATTTAAATCAAATGGAAAATCTAAATGAATTATAATTTTATCACATACAGGTGGAAGAATCTGGTTGGCCCCCCATCCTACAACCAGATACTCTTTTTGGTTCTGACTTAGGAGGGGAAGAAGCTTTTGAAGAGCTTCCACGCTCTTTACTTCTATTAGATCACCCGTTGAGGCCAATTTAAATGTGGTAAAACTTGTGAGATCCTTGTCTTCAAAGAACTCACAATCCTCAAGTGCGGAAATATATTTTTTTAATTCAGAGTAACTTAACATATTCTCGAATCTTCTTAGAGATAGCACCCGCTCCCAACGTTACAAAGACACAGCTGGTATTCTTTCTTTTCTGAAGGAGATCCTTCATGTCATCTAGTGAGGGAATATAAGTCGCCTTAATTCCTTTTTTATTCATTTCTGCCACAAGAGCTTCTGAAGTAACTCCATCAATACGTGCTTCACTGGCAGCATAAATAGGTGCAATAAAAAGTTCGTCTGCACCTTCATAACAAGTTTGAAATTCTTCCCAGAAATTTTGCGTGCGGCTGAAACGATGAGGTTCAAAAACCACACAAACGGGCCTCGTCTCTATCCTTTTAATAGTGGAGATAGTTGCTTTAACTTCCGTTGGATGATGACCATAATCATCCATCACCAAAAAAGATGCGTTTTCATAAATCTTTTCAAGTCTTCTTCCTACACCCTGAAAATTTAAAAGCCCACGTTGAATAGTTGTCCAGTCAAGCCCTATCTCATGAGAGATAGCAATTGCAGCAAGAGTATTAGAAACGTTATGAATCCCTAAGAGATGAGTTTTAAATTGAGCAACTTTTTCATGCTTAAAATATAAATCAAAAGCTGCTCCACCTGCGGAGAGCTGTAAATTCTTGGCCATATAATCAGCATCGGTATCAATCCCGTACCAGGTCAAGGGTCTTTTTACGCGATTTTTAATTTCAATGGATGTTTTATCATTAGCGTTGAGTGCAGCCTTTCCGTAAAATGGTAGCCTATTAACAAATTCTACAAATGCGTCAACAATCTTGTCCACAGTTCCGTAATGATCAAGATGGTCATTATCAATATTTGTAATGGCGGCCATAATAGGGCTTAGTAGAAGAAAGGATCCGTCTGATTCATCGGCTTCAGCTACCAGATACTGACCATCTCCCTTTTTAGCATTTCCACCTAGATTGTGAACAATTCCACCAATGATATGGGTGGCATCTAATTTCGCTTCCTGAAAAATGGTAGCAATTAAACTGGTAGTCGTTGTTTTGCCATGAGATCCAGCAACTGCGATACCAAATTTTAATCGCATCAGCTCAGCTAACATTTCGGCGCGTCTGATCATTGGGATCTGTAATTGTTGGGCACGAGCGAATTCGGGATTTTTTGGATCTATAGCAGAACTATAAACAATGAGGGTTGCTCCCTCGACATTTTCGGCTGCATGGCCTAAAAAAATCTGGGCCCCTTTTTTTTGTAACTTATCTGCAACTGTTGAACTGTTTAAATCTGAACCTGAAACGTTATATTTTAAATCAAGGAGAACTTCAGCGATTCCACTCATGCCGATTCCACCAATGCCAATAAAATGTAGTTTTGTTGTTTTAAGCCATCCCAACATGAGTTTTAATCTCTCTCAATATTTCATCACAAGTGTTATTACGTGACGATATGTTCTGAGAGTATTTTAGCTCTTGCTGCGAAGCCTTGACTAGGAATTCTTCGGCCAGTTTAAGTGTTTCAGAATGAGCCATTTTTGGATCTAAAACTTCTACCGTAAAGTCAGATTCTTCTTTTAAAATGATCGCATTAAAAAACTGATGATTATCCGTTGCCTGAGGATAGGGGAAAATCAACACCGGCTTTTTGATAATCGCGAGTTCCGAAACTGTGCTGGCCCCTGAACGAGCAATAATCACATCACACCATTCATATTCTTTCTGAATTTCATCAATATAGGCCATGGGCTTATATTGAATCGATCCTATGGTGGCCGGGGCTTTAATTCCAACACCAAGTTGATGATGAATGCAGAGATTTTTTATTGGTGGATTTTTAATAAGATCAAAAATGATGTTATTGATTTGAGTTGCCCCCAAGCTTCCACCAAATACCAATACTTTTAACTCGCCGTCAAATTTTTTTAAAGCAACAGGCTGAATAGACTTTCTGGTTGGATTACCGACTACGCTGACTTTTTTCTTTAACGCCGAAGAAAGGCCTTGCGTCTTTGCGAAGTGAACAAAGATTCTGCTAGAGATCCAGCCCAAGATTCTATTTGTAAGTCCCATGAAGGCATTCTGCTCAATGATGAATACTGGAATAAACTGCAAAAAACCAGCGAGCAGAGTAGGGCCACAGACATAACCTCCAGCTCCTACGATGAACTGAGGTCTTTTTTTGAGGTACAGAGTAAAAACAGTCAGAAAACTTAGAAAATTATAAAAGATATTTTTAATAAATTTTATAGGATTTTTGGTACGTAATGGTTGCGAATCAAGATGTAGAACGTTTTTTCCCATAAAGAGTTTATAATCTAACTCTCTTTTTCCCGTTAGATAGGTAAGCTCGTAACCTTCGCCTTGAAGAGCTTCACCCACCGCCAAGGCAGCGTTAATATGCCCACCTGTCCCACCTGCAACTAAAATAGCGTATTTCATTTAGTTAAATGCACTTTTAAGTGAGTTCAGTTTTCCTTCACTCACCTTGTTAGGATTTCTTACTTCTTTTCCAGATTGAATCTTTAAACATGCAAAAATGAGACCCAGGGCCGCAATGTTGGCCACCATCGATGAGCCTCCATAACTAATGAATGGAAGGTTTAACCCTTTTGTAGGGAGAACTCCCAACACCACTCCCATGTTTAAAAAAGCCTGGAACCCAATTGCAAAAATAATTGTTGAGATCAGAATACTACCAACTCTTGATTTCAATGTGATCGCCATCTTGAATCCGATAAAAACAAAACTTACAAACATCAGGATAGTGACAAACACTCCTATAAATCCTAGTTCCTCTCCGACAACTGAAAATATGAAATCATTATATGCTTCAGGTAGATAAAAAAGTTTTTCATTACTGTTTCCAAGACCCTGTCCAAAAAATGCACCATTCGCAAAAGCTAAAAATGATTGAATTATTTGAAATCCTGTTCCACGTGGGTCACTCCAAGGATCAAGGAAAGTCATGACCCTTTTCACACGGTATGGGGCCGAAATAAGAATTCCAAAGGCCATAATAAAGCCTAGAACTAGTGTTGAATAAAAATACTTGCGCGGAAATGAACTTAGAAAAGCGATAAAACCAATAATCATCGCCGAAATGAAAAATGTTCCAAAGTCTGGCTGAATCACAAAGATACATAAGGGGTAGAGGAGGCCAGACAGATACACCATACGCTCTTTTGGAGTGTAGTTATTAAAATTTTCAAAATATCTAATCGCGGCCAGCATCAATGAAAACTTTAAGAACTCACCCGGCTGTAAATTCATAAACCCCAAATTAAGCCAACGTCTTGAACCTTTAATGACAACACTTATTCCGGGCACTAAAGTCAAAGTGACCAAGAATCCAAAAAAAGCATTAAGCTTATAGGCCTGTTTATAAAGAAATAATATTTTTACTTTTGAAAAAACAAACGCAACACCAAGACCTAAAGCAATAAAAAAAAGCTGCTTAGTTAGAAAGAAATAACTCCCACCCATGTTTTCCGTAGCGTACATGTAACTCGCGGAAAAAACCATGATGACTCCGAAGAGTACAAGGAAAAAGACATTAATGACAAAATAATTAGCTAACTTCTCAAGTCGGTTATTGTTTTCATTCATTTATGTTCACACTGGAAGAAGGTTTAGTTCTTCCAGTTTAACTTTGAACGGAAAACGGATCAATGATTTAGAGCTGGAAAATAAGTTTCTTGTAGTAGTTTCCTTTTTCTTCGAAATCTCTAAAGACATCACTTCCATCATTTCCAGGACAGAGAAGAATCGTATCTCCCGTTCTAGATTTCTGATAGGCCAAAAGAACTGATTCATCAAAAGAGCCTACAAGATATGTCTGAGTAGCATCACCTAGAATTCTGTTCATGCTTTCTTTAACTTCTCCTACGAGAACCAATACCCGAACCTTCTCACGAATGATATTTGCATACTTATCAAAAAGAACACCCTCCGTTTCTTTTCCACCAGCAATTAAAATGACGGGATCTTTAAAAGCTTCTAAAGAGACTTTTAATTCATCCATTGTTTCTGATTTAGAATCGTTGTAAAAACGAACACCATTTTTCTCAACTACAAATTCTAAGCGATGTGGGATACCTGGAAACTTTTCAATGCAGTATTGGATTGAAGCATCAGAAACCTTTAACGCTTTACAAGCAGTGATGGCGGCCATCATGTTTTCACGGTTATTAACACCCACAATCCTCATATCAGTAACTTTAAATTCTGAATGGAAATGAATATTTGAATGAATGCGTTTATCGTGAAAATGTGTACCTTGGATTTCTGAAATTACGCCCATTGATACGAATGATTTTCTAGAATACCAAAAAGTCTGAGCTTGAGATGTTCTTAGAACAGAGTTTGAGGCCAGTTTATCAAAGTTTACGATAAGAAAATTCTCTGGACCTAAATTCCGAGCAACCTTAAGTGCTGTATCAAGATATTCAGCAGATGATTTAAATCTTCCAAGAAGATTTTTTTCTTCAAGATTTGGATAAACAGCTAAATAAGGCTTAAATACCTCAACTGTTTGAAGCTGAAGTGGGGATACTTCAACCACGCAATAATCAATTTCTTCTTTATTTGGTAGTGTTAAAAAGTTAATGAATGGCTCTTCAGATGTCCCAGCAACAAAAACATTCTTTTTATCTACTTTTAGAGTGTATCCGATCATATGGGCCGTGATCGTTCTGCCATGGCTTCCACAGACTGCAATGATCGGCTTGTCACAGTTAGCATAAGCAAAAGCAAAATCAGAATAAACCTGACGTCCATGCTCACGGGCCACTTTTAACTGAGGCAAATTGGTATCAACAGAAGATGAGTATACAATAACATCAGCATCGATAAAATCTTCATCTTTATGCTCACCCAAAGTCATCGTAGGTGTTGGTGATATTTTGCGTAAACGCTTAACTTGCTTGTTGAGGTCAAAGATAGGCTTTATATCCGTTACTTTGATTTCACATCCCATTTGAGTAAATAGATTTATTAATGCAAACCCAGTTTTACCAAGGCCTACGATGAGGACTTTTTTCCCCTTATACTTCTCCATAATATCTCCTTAAAATTATCTAACTTTGAGTGTTGCAAGTGCCAAAATGGCAAAAACCAAACTCACAATCCAAAAACGAACGATTACTTTCGTCTCTGGCCAACCTTTGAGTTCAAAATGATGATGGATCGGGGCCATCTTAAAAATTCTTTTTCCACGGGTCTTGAATGACGCCACTTGAAGAATAACAGAAAGTGCTTCTATCACAAAAATTCCACCAATAAGCACAAATAAAAATTCGTTTTTTGTCAAAACAGCAATTGTACCTAAACATCCACCAAGAGAGAGTGATCCCACATCTCCCATAAAAATTTCAGCAGGATAAGCGTTATACCACAAAAACCCAACTCCTGCCCCTATGACGGCAGAAACTAAAACAAGAAGCTCTCCAACGTCAGCGACGTGAGGGATAAGGAGATAATTTGAAAGTTGAGCATGACCAGCAAGATAAGACATTAATCCCAAAGTGGCAGCTGAAGTGATAGTTGGTCCGATAGCTAAACCATCAAGACCATCAGTCAGATTCAAAGCATTAGAAGATCCAACAATGACAAATGCCGCGAAGGGAACATAAAACCAACCGAGATCCAGTATTGGCTCTTTAAAAAATGGTATATGAAGACTGGTATTCGTTACACCAAACTTTATCATAAAAAATGCTGCGACAAGACCAGTTAAAAACTGCCAAAAAAGCTTCTGCCGAGCACTAACACCTTTTGTATTTTTCTTTAAAACTTTTAAGTAATCGTCTAGACCACCTAAACAGAAATAAGAGAAAGTAACAAACAGTGCCAAAAGAAATGGAAGGGATGCAAAGTTACCACAGAGAGCACATGCAACAAAAGTACTTCCAATTATAAAGACACCACCAAAAGTTGGTGTACCTTTCTTTTTTTTGTGGGACTCAGGCCCATCATCTCGAATCGATTGCCCGAACTGACGAAGTCTCATCAAGGCGATAAATCTTTTCCCCCAAACAATCGACACAACAGTAGCGATGATGAACGCAAGAAACGAGCGAAACGTAATATATTTGAATATATTAAATAGGTTATGAGATTGACCTGGCGAATAAAGCCAATGATACAGCATGTTTATACCTTTAAAAAAGATAAACTTAACTTATATCGAAGAGTGACTCCAATTGTAAAGAGCGAGATCCTTTAATAAAATGAATTGAGAATTTCTTAATACATTCACTGCGATACTCATTCTTAAATTCTGCACTACTTGAGCGGGATTTTCCCTGATCAAATCCTTTCAGGTAATAAGGTGCATATCTTCCTACAAAATAGACATTTTCAAAACCCAGTTTTTTAGTAAATGATCCGACATCTTGGTGATACTGAGGTGCCAAATCACCCAGCTCATTCATGTCCCCTAGCACAATACATGCATCATTTAACTTAAAACCTTGATCGATCATACTTGCCTTAAATCCCTCAAGAGCAGCTTTCATAGAAGATGGATTTGCATTATATGCATCCAGATACACGGACTTATTCTCAAACTTAATCCACTCTGATCTATTTTTAGTTGGCCGAAACTCTTTAGCATTTACAATAAACTCCTTTTGTAAATGCGGATAAAAATGATTGGCGATAAATAAGCAGGTAATAAGATTGAGCTTGTTATGCTTGCCCGTTATAAAAGAATTATGTCCAGTGATCTCTTGGCCTTGATAGGTAATCCGCACATCGTTTTCAGGAAAAGTTATTTTGGCATCGGCTTCTTTTGACTCACCGTAGGTCACTGATCCAGCAGTAGCGGAAAAATTTTTTAGAAACTGATCGTCTTTATTGATAAGGAAAAAGCCTTTGCCTTGAGTGACCGATTTCACCGCGTAATAAAGATATCCCTCCTCTTCAAAAACTTTTTCCTCTGAGCCAAAGAACTCTAAGTGAGTAGCTCCGATATTCGTCGTTAATCCCGCATTGGGTTGAGCGATATTACATAAAACTTTAATTTCTCCCGGATGATTACTACCAAGCTCCAAAACAACAAATTCAGTTTCACTAGTAACATTCAAAAGTGTTAATGGAACACCAAGATGGTTGTTATTATTTTTCTCCGTTGAAATAATTTTATTTGGCATCACTGATTTTAAGATAAATGATAGAATTTCTTTATGAGTTGTTTTTCCATTTGATCCAGAGATAGCAAATACAGTATTTTTTGGATTCTCAGCTTTCCAATCTTTAATGTGCTCGTGAGATAACTCCTGAAGAAAACTTACACTGTCAGAAACAGGTAAAAAAGTCGTTTGCTGAAATTTAGAAGCAAGGACTTTCGTTTTAGCATCGTTCTCAGCATCTTGCTGATACACGACAATAGGACATCCTTCTATAAGGAGTTTATCAATCACATCGAGAGGATTGATTTTCACTCCAGGTATTCCCACAAAAACTGAAGGATAAGTATATTTCCTCGTATCTGTGCAAAAGCTCAGACTTCGATTTAGATCTAATTCTTTAGGAACAGACTTTAATGATGGACAATTTTTCAAATGAGAGAGTTTTATCATTTTCAATCCTTAATAAATTTTTCCACTTGCTCAATATCACTATAGTGCTGTTTTACTCCATTTGTGAGGATGTAATCCTCGTGGCCCTTACCGGCAAGGAGCAAGACTTCACGTTCTTGTAGTTCCGAAAAAGCTTTCTGTGTAGCGCGAAACCTATCAACCTCAATCGTGTATAGCGTTTTTTTTATTCCACCCACGATATCATTTAATATCTGTTCCGGGACTTCACTGCGAGGATTATCACTAGTAAGATAAATATAGTCCGCATATTTATCCGCAACTCTACCCATCAAGGGTCTCTTACTTCTATCCCTGTCCCCACCGCAACCAAAAAGAACTTTCAACTTATACCCTGGAAATGATTCCTTAATACCGACACATATGTTCTCTAAAGCGTCTGGTGTATGCGCAAAATCGACAACGATAAAATTAGCCTTAAATGATCGAATATAAAACCTGCCATCGGGAGCCTTTAACTCGTTATAGTCGATAGAAACCTTTTGTTTAAAGACATCTTCGAAAATAGAGACTGCAACTTCAAGATTATTTCGGTTGAACTTTGTATTAAGAAATAAAGGCAGCTTCATTTCACTCAACGTTGTTTTGCTTACTTTTGGTGAAATAGTGGAAAGTTTTTTAAAAAGATCATGTTGTTCATTGGGAACAAACATTTTCCCTGGAGGAGTGATCTGTTTAATCAAAAGGCACTTTGCCTCAAAATATGAATCCATGGATCGGTGATAATCTAAATGGTCTTGAGAAAAGGATAACCATCCAGCACTATCAAATTGAATCTGATAAAGACGGTCCTGAATCAGGGCGTGAGAACTTGCTTCCAAAACACAGAAGTCCTTATCCTTTCCATATTTATTTAAAAACTTTCTAAGATCAATAAAACTTGCGGATGTAAGTCCAAAATCTAAAATCGTTTTACCGTATTCCCTAACTCCCAAGGTTCCAACACTCATTCCATTTTTGCCCATGAAGTGACCAATTTGAAGAATGAGATCCGTTGTTGTGGTTTTACCGTTTGTTCCTGTTAAGGCCATCATCTTAAGATTAGGAATGGGGTATAGGATATCTAAAATTTTTTTCTGGATGTCCGGCCACCTTTCTTCCGGCACAACCGAAGAATTTCCAGGGAGACCAGGAACAGACTTATTTACAATTAACCAATTAAAAACAGACTGGTTAATTCTTTTTTCGAAATGACGAAGATCAATTTCCTCGTTCCCGATTTTGTAGAACAAAACTGAATGAAGATCAGATTCTTGAGTTTTCCAATGAATGTCTTTAATCGTTAAAGGTGGAAGCGTTTTTCCTAAAATAGAACCTAATTGTTTTTCATTCAGCATAAGTTGGTGCTTCAAATTGCAACCGTAAATTGGCCATGTCTGATATTACGGTTCCAGGAGGGATTGATTGCTTTGTCACAACTCCAAAACCATTTACCTGAAGTTTAATACTTCTTTCTTCAGCAAGTTGCAAAGCACTGGATTTGTCCAGGCCAAAAAAATTAGGCATATAACCTGGAGCAAAATACTTTATCGCCGCTGCTTGCTGAGAATGCACTTCATCAAGATTGGTCTTATTAGAAGTTTCGTCATACTTAGCAAATTGAGCAAAATCTTTTTTCTTATAAAGGATATATTGAGTAATTTTCTTAAATACAGGAGCAGCAACGGCGCCACCATAATAGCCATTCGCCGTTGGGTTATCTACATAGACAAGAACAACAAACTTTTTATTTACGTTAACTGGAAATCCAACGAAACTTGCGATGTAACCATCATAACCGCCACGCTCAGAAACGCGCTGAGCCGTTCCAGTTTTTCCGGCAATTTCGTAGTGCGGAACCTTGGCATTTCCGCCAGTTCCCTCATTAACAGCATTAACTAACATTTTAACAACGTCGGCCGAAGTTTTATCGGAAATGATTTTATTCTGTGGCAAGAGTTGGTGCTCTTCTCTTCTTAAAAAAGTTGGTTTTACTAAATAACCACCATTTGCAATGACAGCATAGGACCTGAGCATTTGAATAGCTGTTGTGGCGACACCCTGACCAAAACTTATATTACTCAAGGTTAAAGGTCTGACTTTATCAGTTGCCTTAAAACTAAGAATGCCTTTTGATTCTCCCGCAATTTCCACACCCGTCTTTTGAGCAAATTGAAACTTATCAAGAGTTTCACGAAGTTTTGGGTATTTTAAACTAAAAGCAACTTTTGTCGTACCAACGTTTGAGCTATGCTTAAGAATATCACTCACTGTTAGCCATTCAAATTTTTCATGGCTTTCTGCTTCCGAGATCCAATGATTTTGAACTTTTAATTTTCCGTACTCACAAAAATACTTTGTTTCTGGAGTCGCAACTTTATGTTCTAAAGCAGATGCTATCGTAATCGTCTTAAGAATTGAACCAGGCTCAAATGGATCCGTAACAAAGGCCAACTTCCTATTCTCTGCTGGATAATCCTGGGCCCTGTTTGGATCAAAAGTTGGATAGTTTGCAATGGCCAAAATCTCTCCAGTCTCAAC
>CAMCZE010000010.1 GCA_945885655.1 Bacteriovorax stolpii
GCATGTTGAGTAGAAACAACGATAGCATCTACACGAGAGATCTTTCCATTCACGTACTGAGCTGTTACTTGAGTTTTACCATCAGCACGAAGATCCTTAAGTGTACCATTTTTACGAACTTCAGATAAACGGTAAGCAAGTTTATGGGAGAGATCAATTGTCATAGGCATAAAGCTTTCAGTTTCATTTACGGCATAACCAAACATTAGACCTTGATCACCAGCACCTTGATCTAGGAATTTCCCTTCGCCTTCATTAACACCCTGAGCGATATCTTGAGACTGTTTTCCAAGAGAAACAGTTACACCGCAAGTATTAGCATCGAAGCCTTTATCTGAATGATCATAACCAATATTACGGATTGTATCCCGAACAACTTCTTGAATGTTGATATTAGCACCAGTAGTGACTTCACCGGCAACAACTACAAGACCAGTCGTGATAAGTGTTTCGCAAGCTACACGAGATTTAGGATCCTGAGCAAGCATAGCATCAAGAACAGCATCAGAAATCTGATCTGCTATTTTATCTGGATGACCTTCAGTCACAGACTCTGACGTAAACATGTAATCTTTTAACATAGGTGTGCTCCTTGGAAACACTAAACAAATAATAATCTAAAGCCCAATTTTATACATGGATTACTGGGATTTATCAAAAAAAATTTAGGGTTTTTTAGGAGCTTAAAGTCCCATTTTTGTGAAATACCTAAAATAGTGCGGATTGCGGTGCTTGAAAAAGAGTTTTACACCATTTTTCTCTCCCAAAGCATAATTCAAACCGTCGATTTCAACCACTTGATAGGTTTGAGAATTTGGGTCTTGAAATGCATAAAGGAAGGTATATAGGCCTTGGGTAAAGGCTTCTGTCAGTTTTTTTTGCCCGTCGGCCAAAAGTCCAGGACGTTCGGAATAAACAATATAGTCTTCCCAAATGGAATCCATATGAATTCTTCCTATCATACTGGCCCTTGAAAAATAACGAGTGGTTTTAAAAGAGGTATCCCCTTCTTTAAGGACTTGAAGGGCAATTTCAACATTTTTATGACGTAGTTTTTTCGCCCTTGGAGCAAGATCTGGACAGAAAATCTTGGAAACTCCATTCATGTAATAATAAGTAAAAGAAAACTCACCCTGCTTAAATAAAGCGTTCAACCAACGTTCATTTTTAACTTGAGATTCAGATATTATTTTTTTTAAATAAGGATGAATGAACTCTTTCTTCTTGATAGTGAGATACTTTATTTTATCCAAACGATTCATCACCACTCGGGCCACATCCATACGCTCTAATGCATCATCTCCATCTACACCTCCCACCTCATTCATGAGAATCGTCTCGAGAACAAATATGGCACGTGGAAGTTCTGATTGGTTGAGCCAGTACTTATAAACTTCGGCCTGTTTAAGATAAACATATTCCTTCAGTCGTTCCGCTGCCATGTTATGTTCTTTAATTAAGGCCTTATTGGGGGTAATTTTTTCACCATCAACAAGAGTTACAACCTGATTTTCTGGCAAAGTGAGATTCTGATAAAAATTAATAGTTCTTTCAGTGCGTTCCTGCCATTCAGTAAGCCTCTCTAAAATTTTATCCTTACCCTTAAAGAGTTCAGACTCAATTTTAGAAAGTACGAATTCAAGATCAAAACGAGCGTCTTCACTTAAATAAAAATCGTGGGTCTTTAGTTCATAATGAAGAGTATCTATAGTCGTTCGAAGATAAATATCTGAACCCGTGTGATCTTTATAATAGGCCCCGTCCTCAACTAGCTTTCGGTATAAAAAACTAAAGTTGGCGATTTTAACTGACTCAGGATCTTCTTTCTCGCGGTATTGGTCGTACACTTTACGGTTTTTAAGATGATCAACAGGGTATTTAAAGTTTGAAAAATATGAAACACTTTTTATTAGTTCCTCATATTTAATTTCCAGCTGCCTCAGAAGTTTTAAGGATTCTTGCCGAGGTTCCGTTTTAGACTTTTCATCAATAGCAAGTTCTGATTTTTTTAATGCTAATAATGTTTTAAGCAACTCTTTGATATCGGAGGTTATCTTTTCATTTGTGAGTTTATTTTTAGAAACATTTGATTTTTGTGTCTTAATCCAATCTAACTTTTTTTCCATCTCGGGCAAAAGAGTCTTGATGGTATCAACATCTACGTCATCATTATATTCAGGGATCCAGTACCCCTGCCCACGATAAGCCTTGAGGTATTCTTCGAATAGACTTTCAGCTTTGGGCCCACAACTTTTTTCACGAAAATCATCAAATGATTTCATATAACTTGAAACCTGTTTTGACATGGATCCCTGCCATTCAATAGCAGGAGTCGCACAAGATGATAGTGAAAAAGACACGGCTATAAGAACCGCGAACTTATGGCTTAAGTTGCTGAACAAAATCGGACTCCCATAAACCCAAACAAGTGCGGTTACTCAAAACAAGTAATACAGAATTCTTTTCACTAAACTTATCAATAGCGGCCCTGAGGTCAGTCAGTTTACTTACACATATTGCTTCACTGCCCTTAGCTGAAATTTCTTTGGCCAAAAGATCAGCATCTAAATCTTTTCCACCAATAGCAGTCGTAGGGATATCCGCTTTTGCGATAATCACTTTATCCGAGGCTGCCAATGAATCTCGAAATTCTCCCTGAAAAATTGCACTCCTTGCAGTTGCCGAGATAGGCTCGAATACAGTAATAATTTTTCTATTCACGAATCGGGCCTTAATCGCATCCAAAGTTACGGTGATCGCACGTGGATGATGAGCGAAATCATCAATAACGATCATGTCTTTATATTTTCCACGAACTTCCTGACGACGTTTAACCATTTCTAATTCAAGTGCAGCATTTTGAATGTCCGCAACTTTAAAACCTTCGGATAATAAATAGAGAATACAACTAGTGACATTGAGCACGTTATGGTTACCCACTACGCTTGAGGTAAAAGGAATATTTTCGCCTTTCCACTTCACATTAAAAGTTGATTGATTTTCAAAAGTTTTAACGTCGTGAGGTCCGGTATCAGATTTATCCCCATAAAGTATCCATTTCTGTCCAGGATTCTTTTTGGCGTAATCATTATAAAGTTTCATACAAGAAACATATTCTCTATTCAAAATCAAAGTATCTTTCATACTCGGCATCACGGCCCTAAACTCATCTTCAATTTTTTCAACAGAAGAAAAAATATCCGCATGGTCAAACTCTAAAGATGTAAGGATCATGTTTTTAAGTTCATAAAGACGGAATTTTGAAATCTTATGAAAATAAGCAGAATCATATTCATCCGCTTCAATAACAAAATACTTATCACCTAACTTTGACGGGTCTCGTCCTTCTATTATGCCGCCCACAAGATAACCAGGATTTTGTCCAAGTTTTTCCAGTAACTGGGTCATAAAATATGTCGTTGTCGTCTTACCGTGAGTTCCGGCAATACCAATGACGTTTTTATCTTTTAAAACCAATGAACCTAACGCCGATGGAAACGACGTAAAAGGCACTCCTGAATTTTCAATCATTCGAGCAGCTTCTAACTTCCCCCCCACTGAATTTCCCACAACAATCAAGTCATACTGTCTTAAAAATTCAGGTGTGACATGCTCTAATTTAAAAAGTGGAATGCCTGTTGTTTCAAGAAATGTGCTCATTGGTGGATAGAATGCAGAGTCAGCTCCCTCCACCTGAAATCCGGCCTGTTTCACTAACACGGCCGCAGGACCCATTCCAGCACCACAAATACGATAAAAGAAAACCCTTTTAATTGCAGAGCGACGTTTAATTAAATCTTCTTGAGAAATAAGATGTTTAAGATCCATGAAAATCCTTTTTCGGTTCAAGCATTTATTCTAGCAGACTGAAAAAGATTCGCGATACAGATTAAATACCCGAGCTTCTTGATATACAATACAAGTTAAATTTTCCTGCGAGAGTGAATGCTTGTCTGACAAAAATCGATCTCACCTGCCAGCTCCAGACCTCAGGGGTCTTAGGGCATTTAGCAAAACCAGGAAAAATAAGTTTGAGATTTTTTTCTTCATATAAGGTTTCAATCACTTCATCCACTGAACTTTTAATCATACGTCCAGCTAAAAACTCTTTTAAAAAAAGATCAAATGCTGTCCAGTATTGAAAAGATGACTTGGGTAAACTTCTGCCCTGAATAGCATGAATATATACTGCTAGAACCCTGCCAGGATAAAGATTTTTTATTATTTCATAAGCTTCTGGATCATGTCCTACGTCGTCCCCGATCAAAATAAAGTCATCAGAACTTTTATCAAACAGTTTTTTAAGTTCCATAATTTTAAAATCGATATTTTCTTGTCTTAAAAATGGATTTTTCATGATCAAGGAGTCAACTTCGATATTTCTCTTTTTAAGAACGTTCTGGACAACTGGCCTTATGATTAAAGGCGAGGCAGTGAGTATATGCACCTGATCCACATAGGCACGTGTGGCCTTTATAAACTCTGGCATTCCTGTGAATACCTTGTCAGAAAAAAGACCGTTCATCGTCGCTTCAATCTCTTGACCTGAATTTGTAATTTTAAGAGTGTCATCTAAATCAGTAATAATCGAGATAGAGGCCCATGATGAGAGAGGAAATAAAACACTAAAAAAGAAGAATATTTTTTTCATGATGAATTAAAAACTAAAAAAAATATCTCTACAAGATTATTTTTCTTACATCTATTCTGATACTGCCATTCCCTTAGGTGCGCCTCTTTTTTTGCAGAAATTCATGAATATTTTGGTTAAAGCCGAGACCGATAAAACAAAACGTGTTGAATTTAGCCATCGCCATGGTGCTAAATTGCACGGACATATCGCGTATTTTGGAAAAACATGTGAAAGTTTTGCATCTGTATAAGAATAAAAAACCTTATTTACAGAATCATCACTCATACGATGAGCAAGATTCTCTCTCACGGCGAGCTCAAAGCTTGTGTAATAAGGAATCACCCCTTCTGGAAGATCTTTACCTTTAACAACATGAATATAGGCCGCAAGAACTCGATTAGGAAAGGTGTTCATGATTTCAACAAAAACCTGTGGATCATGATTTACATCATCACCAATAAGTACGACTTGATCTAAAGAGCGGGACAGATAAGATGAAATTGTACGTATCTTAAACTTCATCGAACTCTGACGATGAAAAGGGTTTTTATACGTTATTGAATCAAAATCGATATTATTCTGAAGCAAGGTTTGAACAGCAGTCTTAGAAACGATACCGGGAGAGGCCGTTACCACATGAAGTTCTTCGGCATAAATTCGTCCTTCACTCAAGAACTCACTCATCCCGACAAAAACTTTTTTCCCAAAAATTCCGTTATAAGCCGCCGACACTGCATTACCAGCGTTAGTAATTTTGATCGTATCGTCAAGATCACTGATAATGCTTACTGAGGAATAAGAATTAACTGTAGTGATTGCGACTAAAAATAAAATTAGGATTTTCATTGGTGAAATATAAAGAAAAGTTTTAAGTATTTAAGGCCAAGGTGTAAAGTTTACTTTTCCCACACCACTTCACCGATGGCCCGCCGAATGTCGTTTAGACCTTTTTTATCATACCAGTAATATTTAGTGGCATTACTTAGTATCACATGACCCTTCATCAGATCAGGATCAATCCAGATAGATGTTCCCGTAAAGCCTAAATGCCCAAAAGTTGAAGGTCCACACCCCTTCCCGGCCAGAGTCGCAGATGGATCTTCAACTCTATCCCAACCAAAACTAAAACGATGTTTATGATTGGCCGAATCGGCCTTCACAATACTAATAAATCCTGTTTTCTCTTGATAATTCAGTAACGTCCTACAAAGACCATCTACAGTGGAAAATAGTCCTGCATGAGTACAAAAGGTATTTAAAGTCCGAGCATTTGGATCGTGTACCTCACCATAATTGGGTCGTCCATTTTGAAAACCATTTTGTGGAGTTGGAAAATGGCGAGGAAGATCCAACCAGAATAAAGTCTCCTTATCCCAGACTGTCTGACATAAATCTTTCATTTTAGCTTTTTTTTCAAATTCAATCTGAAGCCTCAAGGCCCCAAAGTCTGAATAAAGAGTCTCACTCTCTTTTATCCCATAACCTTGAAGTTGTTCTCTCCAGTCACTCTTGCCTAAAATCCCCCAAGATGGCAGTCCACTTCGATGGGAAAGAAGCCAAAGCATCTTCTCCTCAAAATGTTCTGGCCTTAAAAAATAAGATAAAGAATTTGTGAGAGGTTTGGTTAATGAAGCAAGATCAAAATATAAGGTAGGTTCACTTTTAAACTTAAACTTATCATCGAAAGTGTTGGCCTCAAGGGCCGAAAATGTTTTTTTGTTGAAATCGATTATACCAACACCGAGAGCATCAAATCGTTCAAGAGGTAACAAAGATTTTATAATATGGCCTATTCGTTCCATTTAAAAAGAATAAGCCATAAGTCTAAAAAAACAATGCTTTTATTCTATTTTGCCTCTAGCAATCTCAAGGCCTTCAAAAACTGGAATTTCGAGACTACGAGTACAATCGATCACCGCTTTGGCACCAGAAATTTGTTTATCAAAAACGATTTTCTTAAAATCATCTTGTGAATCAAATTCTTTTTTTACGAGAGATTTGGAGCTCATACATTCTTTTATAGCACGAATTTCTAAAACTCTATCGGCCATCATGGGTGCTTCTTTGGGAGTATTAAGAATTGCATTTTTATAAAGATCGGCTTCACGCTGTACTGGTGTTGCTTTAGTTTGCCCCATTTCCGGATAAAATTCAAAATCAGGAATTACACCTTGAAGTTGAGGAGAAATGCCATGAGGCCCATAGTATTTTGCAACGGTTCTTGCAAAAGTAACTTCAGGCATCCCTCTTGCGGGACCAGTGGCCTGCATCGTTCCCTTACCAAAACTTTTTTCGCCAAGAATATAAGATTTACGATAGGCCTGAAGATACATCGATAGAGCTTCTGAAGCCGAAGCTGATCTTCCATTGATAAGTACGACTGAAGGAATGTCGAAAAAGACTCTTTGATCATAACCAAGTTTTGATCCGGACACTTTATTCGTTGCTAAATCTTTTTCTACCCATACGGTGGCGCCTGACTCTAAAAAAAGACCCATGATACAAGTGGCCATATCAACTCGGCCACCGCCGTTATCCCTTAAGTCAAGGATCACTCCGGCCAGATTATCTTTCATGAAGTCTATGCCAATCTGTGTAATTTGATCGCAAGAAGTTGCATCCATAAAACTTGTTAATTTAATATAGCCGTATCTTTTTTCTTCTTTTACAAGAATTTCTGATTCAACATTTAAATAACTTACTTCTGCCCTGATCAATTTTAAAACTCGACTTCCTTGACTTCCATTGATCTCAATAACCATCGAGTTTTTTTTCATTTCATCAGCAAAAAGATTGAGATCAGTCACACCATTGATATTTTCAATGATGTCACCTTTTTCAATGCCTGCCAAATAGGCCGGTGAGCCAACCTGGGTCGAATTAATGACAAGTTTTGGCCTGCCTCTAAATTGTTTCACTCCATAAGAAAGACCATAAACTTTTTTTACATTCACTGCCGATGAACGTTGTTCCATATAGCTGCGTGGGCTGATGTATGTATGAGGATCAAAACGATATGTAAGGAATGTATTAAAAACCAAAGAAGTAAAATACGCTTCTTTACCAGTACCTTTTATTTTTAAATTTAAGAGACGAGAAAGTTGTGTAAAAGGTGTTTGTGTAAATACAGATAAAGCTTGTGGAGATGAATATGAATGAATAAGTTCTCTTTGATACTTATTCATCAAATCTTCGTGAGTTTTTTCATCATAATCAAAACTAGTAACAGAAAAACCTGGGTATTCTAAATTTGAGCCTTCGGATGGTTTTAAAAGATGTACTTTTTTTTCATTACTTAAAATATCCAAAGCATTGTTCATCGCCTGAAAACAGGCCACATATACTTTTACATTTTTATTACAAGTCAGATCATTGATGTCACCGTAAATAAGAGATTCAAATTTTATTTGCGTATCTGTCCAGTAGTCCTGATATGATTTTTCTGCAAAAACAAAAGTTGATAGTAGCAAAGATGAAACAGCAAGAAATGAGGTTTTTAGCATGGATCAGCACTACCTTGTTAGAGGGGGTGGATCTTTATACCGGCCACAAAAAAATTTACCAGAGGTCGTGTATTTTTTATGAGATTAGGTCCCTGACATCTCAGGGACCATTTAAGGCATTAATTTCTTAAAACAGCTTGAGCAGCAGCAAGACGAGCAATGGGGACTCGGAACGGTGAACAGCTCACATATTCAAGCCCTATTTTATGACAGAACTCAACAGAAACAGGCTCTCCACCATGTTCTCCACAGATCCCTGCATAAATCTTATCGTTACTTTTTTTACCTGCGGCAAGTGCGTGTTTCATTAAGAATCCCACTCCATCCTGATCGATAGAAACAAATGGATCCCTTGGATAAATTCCACGGGCCGTATAACTTGGCAAAAACTTACCTGCATCATCTCGTGAAAGACCAAATGTCGTTTGTGTAAGATCGTTAGTTCCAAATGAAAAAAACTCAGCTTCTTGAGCAATCTCTCCTGCCATGATACATGCACGAGGAAGCTCAAGCATCGTTCCCATTTTGTATTTCACTATATGATTTTTTTCTTTAAACACTTTTTCAATTTCTGTTTTGCACTCAATTTGAATAACGGAATACTCTCGAAGCTCGCTTGTTAATGGGATCATGATCTCAGGAAAAACTTTGATGCCTATTTTTTCTGATTCAATAGCTGCTTCAATGATGGCCCTAACTTGCATTAAATAGATCTCAGGATAAGTGATCGCAAGCCGACAACCGCGATGTCCAAGCATCGGGTTGAACTCATGAAGAGAGTCATTACGTTCTTGAATTTGTTTAAGGCTTAAGTTTAGAACTTGGGCCAATTCTTTTTGATCTTTTTCTTGATGAGGCAAGAACTCATGAAGAGGTGGATCCAAAAGACGAATATTAACTGGAAGACCATTCATCTCTTTAAAGATGCCATTAAAATCAGCACGCTGAAATGGAAGAAGCTTGTCCAAGGCTTTTTTACGATCTTTTTCATTATCAGCAAAAATCATCTCTCTTATAGCTAAAATCCTCTCCGGTGCAAAAAACATGTGCTCAGTACGACAAAGACCAATACCTTCTGCACCAAACTCTATAGCAACTTTTGAGTCTTCGGGTGTGTCAGCATTCGTTCTTACTTTTAAACGTCGAGTTCCATCTGCCCATTTCATAAAAACGGCAAAGTCTGCAGTGATTGTGGCTTCAATTGTTGGAACTACACCTTCATAGACTTCACCCTTAGCGCCATCAAACGTGATGTAATCACCTTCTCTATAAGTTTTGCCCTTCACGATGAGAGTTTTTTCTTTTTCGTTAATAATAAGAGCTGTACAGCCGGCCACACATGGTTTCCCCATACCTCTTGCCACAACTGCAGCGTGAGAAGTCATGCCTCCACGAGCAGTTAAAATTCCCGTTGAAGCAACCATACCACCAATATCTTCAGGGGATGTTTCAGAACGAACCAGAACAACTTTTTTTCCATTTTTTGCCCACTCTTCAGCAGCAAGGGAAGTGAAAACCATCTGACCAGATGAAGCTCCAGGAGAGGCCGGTAGACCGGTAGCAATAATGTTCTTTTTAGCTTTTGGATCTAGACGAGGGTGAAGAAGTTGATTTAGATCTTCAGGCTGAATACGCATGATGGCCTCTTTTTCGGTAATTAAACCTTCGGCCACCAAATCTACTGCGACTTTAAGAGCTGCATTCACTGTACGTTTTGCGTTTCTTGTTTGCAGGATATAGAGTTTCCCATTTTCAATAGTAAACTCGATATCTTGCATGTCTTTATAATGATTTTCAAGCATCTTATAATCTTCTACGAGGTCAGCATATGCCTTAGGCATAACTTCCTGTAGGGTTTGCTGATGTTTGTTTGATTCCATTTTGGAAGCATCATTAATCGGTGCCGGTGTACGAATACCAGCAACCACATCTTCCCCTTGAGCATTGACTAAATACTCTCCGAAAAATTTTTTCTCACCCGTGGATGGATCTCGTGTAAAACAGACACCTGTGGCACAACTATCTCCCATATTTCCAAAGACCATCGATTGAATGTTAACTGCTGTTCCCCAGTTATGTGGAATGTTATTCATGTCACGATATTTCATCGCTCGATTATTGTTCCAAGAACCAAATACTGCCGCCACTGCTTTCCAGAGTTGTTCGATAGGATCTTGAGGAAAAACGATGCCGTGATCTTCGAGGATCACACTTTTATAAACCCCTACCAGTTCTTCTAAATCATTTGCTGTTAGTGCAGTATCTTCGTGAACTCCTCGGGCCTCTTTAAGATCTTCAAGGTTTGATTCAAGAATTGAAGTATTGATTCCTAAAACAACGTTAGAGTACATCTGAATGAAACGTCGGTAAGAATCCCAAGCAAAACGTGCATTATTGGTTTTTTTCGCCATACCCAAAACAGTTTTATCATTAAGACCAAGATTAAGAACTGTATCCATCATTCCAGGCATCGAAGCGCGAGCTCCTGAACGTACCGAAAAAAGTAATGGATTTTCAACATCTCCGAATTTTTTGTTGGTAAGTCTTTCCACCCAAGCTAAGGCCTCAGTAACTTGAGAGCGGATTTCTGGAGAAATTTCTTTGTTCGTTCTATAAAAATCAAGACAGGCCTCAGTTGACACAGTAAAACCTGGAGGAACAGAAAGTTTCATAGCACACATCTCAGCAAGGTTTGCACCTTTTCCACCAAGAAGAGCTTTCATCTCTTTGTTACCGTCAGTTAGTTCTGATGAAAATTTATATACCCATTTTTTCATAATACAGTCCTCTTAAAGTGAGAATTTTTCTTTAATATATGACTTAACTTTATCCAACGCGATTCTTTCCTGAACCATTGTATCTCTGTCACGAACAGTAACAGCATGATCAGTTAAGGTATCGTAATCGATTGTTAGACACGCTGGAGTACCAATCTCGTCTTGACGACGATATCGTTTACCAATTGAACCAGCAGTATCGTATTCACATTTAAAATCTTTTTGAAGATCACGAAGAAGGCCTTGGGCCACTCCTTCTAGCTCTGGTTTTTTCATGAGAGGCATAATGGCCGCTTTAATTGGAGAAAGAGATGGTTTAAAACGCATGACCACTCTTTCTTTTTCAGCGTCCCCCGGAAATTCGGTACGGTATGCATCACTCATAAGTGCCAACATACAGCGATCACAACCAACAGAGGTCTCAAGAACGAATGGAATGTATTTTTTATGTCCATCCATTTGATCCACGTATTGAAGATTTTTCTTAGAAAATTCTTGGTGCTGTCGAAGATCAAAATCAGTACGAGAATGAATTCCTTCCATCTCCCCCCAACCGTGTGCAAATTGATATTCAATATCAAATGCAGCATCAGCATAATGAGCAAGAGAGTCATGCTTTTTCCACTGAAGTCTCTCTGGGCGAAGTCCATTTTCTAAATGCCAGTTCCAACGAAGCTCTTTCCACATTTCCATGGCCTCTGCTTGTGTTCCCGGTTTGATAAAATACTGCATTTCCATTTGTTCGAACTCTCGAGTTCTAAAAATAAAATTTCCTGGAGTGATCTCATTTCTGAAAGCTTTACCAATTTGAGCGATACCAAAAGGAAGCTTTCTTCTCATGGTATTTTGTACGTTGGAAAAGTTTACAAAAATCCCTTGAGCAGTTTCTGGACGTAGATAAACCACAGAAGAAGAATCTTCTACTGCACCCATCTGAGTTTGAAACATAAGATTAAAATTTCTTGGTTCAGTAAATGAGTTTTTATTTCCACAGTTTGTACAAGCGGCCGTGAGATCAATGTTATCGGCCCTAAAACGTGCCTTACAAACTTTGCAGTCAACCATAGGATCTGTAAAGTTATCAACGTGTCCAGATGCCTTCCAAACTGTTGGGTGCATGAGAATTGAAGCATCAATTCCATCGATGTCATCACGATAAGTCATGGCCTTCCACCATCTGGCCTTCAAATTATTTTTTAATTCCACTCCTAGTGGCCCCATATCCCAACAGCTTCCCAAACCTCCATAGATTTCAGAACTCTGGAAAATAAAACCACGTTGTTTACAATGGGCCACTAAATCGGCCATGGACTTCAGATTTTGTTCTGACACAATGCTCTCCTAAGAATGAAATTGTCGAAAAAACTCTAACACAGCTACGAGGTTTTGCTTAGAAAATTTCACAAAAGAATCTTATCTTTACCAAGTGCAGAACCTGATAAAATCTCTCTCATTCATAGAGAATACTTTAACTGTTTTTAGAAAGTGTGCGTAGATGGGCTGTAGGACTTATCACTGCGGGGAATCATTGGGGAAAACTAATTTCTCTGTGAAAGTTCAAACAACTTTTTATACTCACCATTTTGCGTAAGTAAAAAGTCATGGGGCCCTTCTTCAATTTTTGCCCCATCTTTCATCACGATAATACGATTAAAATCTTTGAGTGTTGAAAGCCTGTGAGCAACAGCAATGACAGTTTTATGACTTGCTACGCGCTCCAGAGCGGCCTGAACGATTTTTTCTGATTCATTATCAAGAGCAGAAGTGGCTTCATCAAATAAAAGAACGTCGCGATCTTTCAAGAAGGCCCGAGCAATAGTGATTCTCTGACTTTGTCCACCAGAGAGCCTCACTCCTCTATCACCAATAGAAGTTTCAATACCTCTTGGAAGATCTTTTACAAACTCTGAGGCATAAGAAATATCCAAAGCGTGAGAAATTTCTTCGTTAGTATGAAGATCCCCAGTCGTTAGGTTTTCACGAATGCTGTCATTAAATAAAAAGATATCTTGGCTTACAAGTCCAAAGACTTTTCTCACCGAAGGAAGTGAATAATCATTTACATTAACCCCATCGATTAATATTTCACCTTGAGTGACTGGGTAAAGCCTAAGGAGTAAACTAATTAAGGTGGATTTCCCCGAACCAGAAAGACCTACGAGACCTACTTTTTCGCCTTTTTGGATTTTTAAATTAAAATCCTTCAACACCACGCCTTCTCCATAGGAAAAAGTCACATTCTTAAACTCGATGGAGTCGTTAAAAGAAATGAGTTCTTTTAAATTCTCTTGAGGTTCTTCTTTTACATCTAAGAGCGCAAATATTCTTGTGGCCGCAGCCTGGGCCTGATTTAGTTTGGCATTGGCCTTACTAAATCTTCTCACTGGATCCATAAACATCGCCAAGGCCGCAACAAATGAAATAAATCCACCAGTCGTAAGTGCACCACTCGAAATCCGCTGATGAGCAAAAATGATGACACCAGCAAATGCTATTGAACCAATCAACTCCACTAAGGGATGTGAATGCTCTTCAGCAGAGTTACTTTTTGTTCTGTGAGAAAGAAGTAAGTCTTGAGCTTTTTCAAAACGTTGAATGATATAGTCGTTAAGACCAAAAGCTTTAATGATTTTTTGTCCACCAAGAGCTTCAGAAACGATGTGAGTCATTTCAGCAGTATCTCTCTGGGCCATACCGACATATCTTCTAATTCGTTTACCAGTATAAAAAAAAGTAATGATAAAAAGTGGTGCTGTGGCAAAGATGATAAGAGTTAATTGCCAATCGTGGTAAAAAGCGACACCTAAAAGTGAAATCGCAGTAATTGGCTCACGCACAACTTCCAATGAGTTTTTAAATGCTTCCGAAAAAACCATGGTATCACTCATAATAGTTGAAATCAGAGTCCCTTGCTTCTGTTGAGAGTAATACCCCGTTGGAAGAAGTTGGAATTTTTCATAAATCTTGGCGCGGATGCTTCTTGTTGACTTATCTACAATCTGACGAAGACCAAAGTAGTGAAAGTATCTTAAAGGATAATTTATCATCCCTAGAGCAATTAACAATAAAGCGAGATTTCTAGCATCTGCAAAACTAGATCCTGCCGCAAAACCTTTATCAAAAATATCTTTTACCAAATATGCTTCGTAGGCCTTGATCGCGGCCAAAGGAAAGGTTAAACCTATGGCAAAAAGGGCCTCTTTCCAAAAGGGACGAATATATGGGAACATCAGTTTAAGGAGCTTAAGCATATCAACATCTTAAGCTTTAACAGAGGCTAAGTAAATTAAAACGCGCAAAGCAATTTTCCTAGATCGTGACGGAACGATCATCATTGATAAGAATTATCTCTCACGAGTTGAGGACATGGAGTATTACTCCGATACGTTTAAGGCCATTCGTCTCCTTCAACAATTGGGATACGAACTTTTTGTTGTGACCAATCAATCTGGTGTAGGCCGTGGTTATTTTTCTCTTGAAGCGGTTTACGTCATCCATAAACAATTACAAAATGACTTACGTGAACAAAAGCTTGAGCCATTTAAAGATTTTGCTATTTGCCCCCACTCTCCAGATGACAAGTGCGATTGCCGCAAGCCTTCAGGAAAAATGATTCAAGAATTTATTGAAAAAAACAACATTTCTAAAGAAGTTTCCTATATGGTGGGCGATAAAGTTATTGATGCCGAAGCGGGTAAAAACGCAGGGATTCAAGGAGTCATCGTTCGGACAACAGCTTCCAAGGATTTTCCTTATTTTAAAACGTTGTTGGAATTTGCTCAATCACTTAAGAAGTAAAGAATATGTCTTAAGTTCCACAGGCTTTAAGTGAAAATGATGACAGAAAAACTGAATAAGTTTATCCCCTTCCCTAAACGTTGTGCCAAACAGATCTAAATAATCCTGATAACGAGTCTGATAACCTTTTTTAATTCTCAATAAAAAACCTTTTTCATTTTCCACACTGACTGTACATTGCGGACAAACAAATTGACCATTGGCCGGCATAAACGAAACACTCTCAAGATTTAAAAGTTCAGTATGACAATAACTGCAATTATCGGTATCAGGCATGATTCCTAAATGAAATAAAAGTTTGATCATAAAAAGGCTTAAATGCTGTTCAGGCACAAAATCTTTTTTACCTAAAGACTCATCCATATAAAAAAGAGCATTGCTCACGACTGAGAAGATGCCTTCATTTTCATCTGTGACAAACTCACTATTTTGGAAAGGAGTGGCAAATTTTTGCAAAATCTCAAAATAAAGGCACGTTAAATAAAAAGCCTGAATATTGTATCGAGTATGTTGTGGAGTCCAGATTTTAGTGTGCTCATTGACCACCATGAGTTCCGTAGATTTTTTATCTTTGAGATGAATGCGTAACATGTTTCCTAGTTCAAAAGATGTCGGTTTTTGTTTTTTGCCACCGCCCTGACCACCGTAGACATAAAAACTTCCCACATGCCCACTACGAAGCAAAAGCTTAACGATTAAGTCTCTTTCTTTATAGGAAATACGGTGTACGAGGATTCCTTCAAAAACCATTGGTGGTACTGCCTCAGATATGTTTTAGCCCCTAGTATCAAGAGTGCTAGAACGTTTGTCCAGTAGCTCCATTTAATACCGTATGGTTTCTCTAGGCCAAAAACTTTGTAGTTATTTCCACTCCGTCCTCCTCTTGCCACCATCTGAATCCAGAAATCAATATTCTGTATCGGATATAAGAAATAAACATTGGATATTTCAGGAAGATTAACACCATGACTGAGCACAGTAGTGCACACAATAAAATGCGGTGCTTTTTCCGTTTGCATGAGATGCTGCATTTTTTTGGCCTCGCCTCCCACACAAGTCCAAACCCTAAAACCTTGATGCCTCAGCCAATCACCTACCTTTTCTGTTTCATGTCTATAAGCACAAAAAACCACACTGACTTTTTCGCAGCTGAGTGGTGTTTGTTCTAAACAATGCAAAATCCATGATCGATGTGGAACTTTGACATAGGAGATGGGTTTATATTTTAATGTTTGGTTCCCTCCATCAAACCATAACATCTGATCAAACTGACTTTCAAAATAAACAACTTGTGTCTGCATTTCTAAAGAAAACGTCGCAGATAATAAAATCGTGAGCTCACTTGTTCCAGTAAGTTCATAAAAGACTTCCCACATCAAAGGTCTAAAAGTATCACCCCAATAAAAATGCAAATGGAACTCATCAAAAATCACAATTTGATGATGCACAGGAGATCTGCACCACTCTTCTGGTGTCATCACAACTAAACGATTGTCCCATTTTACTTTACATTCATCTGCCAGTGCCCTTAACGGAGAAATGATCAACAAGGATTTCTCACCTACTACTTTGGCCAATTGATCTATCCAATATGTTTTTCCGGATGCTGGTGGTGATGTGATAATGAGTAGGTCTTGCGTCATAGGGGCATCATGGCTTGATGATGATCTTTTGCAAAAAAAAATAAGGGCTTCATGAGCTTATTTTTCACTTTTACATTTATAAAATGGGCCTAATTGATTCTGTAGGACTTTCAATTAGGAAACAGAAATGTTTTAATTAAAGTATCTATGAAGGTTAGACTAACACTCGGCACCATTCTTTTGACAATATTTGCTGCGTATTTTGCAGCACAGTCTAAAATTATTCATCAACCCGACCTCACGAAACTTCACTTGGGCATGACCACACAACGGCTTAAATATCAATTTGGCCCACCTGATGCTCAAGACCGAAACACACTTACTTACATTTTTGATGATTCTTCGGTTCTAACAATCACACTTCGAGACGAAGTTGTGGCAAGTGCTAAAATAAAATTTCATCAACCCCTTAAAATTGAAGATCCAAAACTTAAAGAAATGAGCTTGGTTCAGATGGATGCGGGCAACTTGATAGAAAATAATCCTAGTTGGTTTTTTGCCGGTAAACCTGAAGAAGGTCTTATTTATAAAATAACTTCGGAAGCAACAATCGAAAGCCTGACCTGGGTTCCCCCTTTTACTTATGCCAAAGAAAATCCACGTCATCTTCAAGTATTAATACGAGACTTTAAGAACCAACACTCAGCCAATCTGTGATACAATAATTTTATTATGATGACTCAAATTGAAAAACTCTTCGATCAACAAATACGTCCCGCCCTTGCTCAACATGGTGGCAATGTGGAAATAATTGATATCGACAACAATATTCTTTTTGTTAAATTTTTTGGCGGATGCCAAGGATGTTCAAGTTCAAAGGCCACACTCAAAGGCGGCATTGAACAGCTGATTAAACAAAATTTTCCAGAGATTTTAGAAGTTGTGGACGTTACCGACCATACGACCGGATCCAATCCCTATATGTAGTTTATGCTCTGGGATTTCGAATCACATTGAGACGAGATCTTACGGTGGCGATTTTCTCTAAATGCAAATCTGCAAAAATAATCTTTTCACCCTCACCAGCATCGGCCAGTACTTCCCCCCATGGATCTACAATCAAAGAGTGCCCAAAAGTACTCATTCTTTCATTATGTTTGCCCCATTGAGCTGATGCCACGACATAAGATTGATTTTCAATTGCGCGAGCTCTTACCAATGTATGCCAGTGAGCTTTACCTGTTGGGACCGTGAAGGCAGAAGAGATAGATAATAAATTTGCACCTTGAGAAGAATACAACCTAAATAGCTCAGGAAAACGCAGATCAAAACAAATAGAAAGACCCAGTTTGAATGACTCAATATCCAACAAAACAGGAGTATGTCCTGCTGTATAAACTCTCCCCTCGTCAATGACTGTGTTGCTTGGATGTTTGGAAAGATCACAAGAAAAAAGATTCATCTTATCGTAGAAACCTAAATCTTTTCCTTCTGGACTAAAGTTATAGGATCGGTTCATCACTTTGCCTTCAACGAGCGTGGCGGCCGAACCACCTAAGATATAAACATTAAAGTCTGTAGCGAGCTTTCTGATCGCCTCATAATGCTGATCTTGGCCTTGAATAACGTAGGGCGTGGCCTTCGTTCCATCAGACATGGAATAAAAAACTTCTGGCAAAAATACTGCTGTGGCGCCCTGATCCCGGGCCTCTTTGAGCATGGTGCGTATTGTTGTGAGATTATGTTCTGGATCAAGCAAGGATTGAAGCTGAATGGCTCCGATTTTCATATAATCTCCATTTAGGATTTACCATCAATATCACCAGTTATAAGATCATTGGCACATGCTGAAAACATTTTTTATAACAACCTTAAAATTGGCCATCGCCGTTGGGCTTATTGCCTGGCTTCTTCAATCCGGAAAACTGGATTTTACCCTTTTGGTAAAGCTCTATGATTATCCATTAGCAATATTAACGGCAGTATTTCTTTCTCTTTTTAACTTTTGGCTCATTTCTATTCGCTGGCGAAGCATTCTCAGTGCTCGAAGTTCGGCCAATATTCCTATAATGGGTCTTTTAAAAATCACATGGATTGGGCAATTTTTTAGCAGCGTTTTACCGGGAAGCATGAGTGGTGATCTCGTAAAAGTTCTCTATGTACAAAAGTTTGATGCGAAGTTTTCTAAAAAGTTTGTTTTTGCTTCGATCCTTATCGATCGCGTGATGGGACTTTCAGGACTTATTCTTTTAGTGGGGCTAAGCTCATTGTTTTTTTCGAAACATATTCTAAGTAACGCTCCCCTTATGAAGCCCTTACTGAACATGAATTATGTCCTGGCGACTTTTGTTCTTTTGGCACTTGGAATTTTCTTTTTCTTTCATGACTTTATCAGAACCACATTCGTTCGCGCTGAAGGACTATTTTTACCAAAATTTTGGAAAAAGATTATTATCCTATGGGATGATCTTACTTCCATTCGTTCGAGGATGATCAAGGCCCTCATGATCGCACTCGTGGTTCAGTTCACGGGAGTTGTCATCTTCTGGTCTGTGATTCAGCCATTTGTAGAAGGTCACATGGATTTTCTTCAGGCCCTGGCATTTATTCCGATTGGTCTTATGACTCTTGCACTACCCATTGCACCCTCAGGTCTTGGGGTGGGACACGTTATCTTTGATAAACTGTTTTCTTTTTCGGGAATCGCTAACGGAGCATCACTTTTTAATAACTACTTTGTTATCACACTTTTAGTAAATATTGTGGGAGTTATCCCTTATCTTCTTACTAAACGTAAGCCGTAATTATAAATTAAGTAAAAATAAAAATTTTAGACGGGTCAATGTGAGAATAATGTAATGCTTTAGTCTTTAAACTCTCTAAGCTTAAAAGATAATTTAATTCCTCTTCAAAACTATTCTGTTTTCTTACTTTTTTAGACTGTTTTCTAAGAATTGACTTCACACCTTGAGGAAGAATACAAACACCACGCAGAAGGTAGTGGTCACCTTTGTACTTAATGACTCGACCAGTGAAAACATCCCCTTCCATCAAGCTCACATTGGGATGATTTTTAACAAGGGTGATCTTCTCATCATGTAAGATGTCTTTGAGAACGATTTGTTTTCTGAAATTAACTTTTGAAAATTCAAATAATGTATGGTTAACGTTCAAAAGAGCTTGTGACAGCTCTTCGTCTAATTTATTGGTTCGAATATAATCTTCAATCACCTTAGATCCATCAAGATGTCTGTATTGAAAAATATACCAGTCATTGAAACAATTCATACGAGACTCAAATTCCTCTTTATCTTCATCTAGTTTCCCAGTGAGAGAGAAATATTTGTCCTTTGCAGACTTTAAATCTGCAAAGTAAGAGCCTTGTGTGTAGAGGCTAAGGACACTGTCTAAATGGTCATGTACAACTTCGAGCATGGTATATTCTACTCTTCAACCTTTAGAACTGCCAAGAAGGCTTCTTGAGGGATTTCAACATTTCCGACCATTTTCATCCGTTTCTTACCCTCTTTTTGCTTCTCGAGGAGCTTACGTTTACGAGAAACATCTCCTCCATAACACTTCGCAAGAACGTTTTTCCTTAAGGCCTTAATAGTTTCACGGGCAATGACTTTCGCACCAATAGCCGCTTGAATAGCAATATCAAATTGTTGACGGTCAATCACTTTCATTAAGCGGTGAGTAAGATCTTTACCTTTCTGCTGAGAATTTGCACGATGAGTAATCATCGATAAAGCATCGACTTTTTCTCCATTTAATAAAACATCTAACTTCACCATGTCAGATTCCATGTATTCGTTGATTTCGTAGTCCATTGAGGCATAACCCTTGGATAACGATTTTAATTGATCATAAAAATCAAACATCATCTCGGACAGCGGTAAGATGTATGAGAGTTGTACACGGTCTTCAGTGATATAATTAATATTTTGTTGGCGACCACGACGGTCTTCACAAAGTTTTATAATTTTACCAACATAATCGTTAGGAAGATGAATCGAAAGTTTAACCGTTGGCTCTTTAATCACATCAATCATTCCAGGATCAGGGAGCTTTGATGGATTTTCAACGATGAGAACATCACCATTATTAGTAATCACTTCATAACTGCACGATGGAGCTGTTGAAATAAGGGCCAGGTTAAATTCACGCTCAAGTCTTTCCTGAATGATATCCATATGAAGTAGACCCAAGAATCCACACCGGAAACCAAAACCTAACGCCTGAGAAACTTCAGGCTCATAGGTAAAAGATGAATCGTTTAATGCTAGTTTTTCAAGAGCCTCTTTCAAGAGTTCATATTCTTCAGAAACGACCGGGAAGATCCCGCAAAAAACCATAGGCTTAATTTCTTTATAACCTTGAAGAATCGGTGTTGTGTCTTTTTTATCGGTATGCATGATCGTATCTCCGATCTTCACATCCCGAACTGTTTTAATACCACAGATAATCATGCCCACTTCGCCCGCAGCAAGCTCATTTACCTCAAGATAGAACGGAGTATTCACAGCAAGTTTAATGACTTCAAAGTCTTGACCAGAAAATTTAAGGTGAATTTTATCTTTAACCTTAATCGTTCCTTCCATGATCCTTGCTAGAACCACCACCCCTCTATAAGAGTCAAACCATGAATCAAATATCAAGGCCTGAAGAGGATTATTCACTTTCCCTTTTGGAGGTGGGATTTTTTTAACGATTTCTTCCAAAAGAATATCCACACCTAAGCCAGATTTTCCTGAAACAAGAGGGGCCTCAGAGGCATCAAGACCAATGACATCTTCCACTTCTTTTTTGACTTTTTCTGGATCAGCGTGGGGCAGATCGATTTTATTAATAACAGGAATAATTTCAAGATTATTTTCCAGGGCCATATAAACGTTGGCCAAAGTTTGGGCCTCAATTCCTTGGGAAGCATCCACAATAAGGAGGGCCCCTTCACAAGAGGCAAGTGAACGAGATACTTCGTAAGTAAAATCCACATGTCCCGGAGTATCAATTAAGTTAAAAAAGTATGTTATTCCATCATGAGCTTTATATTGAAGTCGAACTGTTTGGGCCTTAATGGTAATCCCGCGTTCTTTTTCAAGATCCATGTTATCGAGCATACGATCCGATCGTTCACGATTAGTGACCGCTTTACACATCTCAATGAGTCGATCCGCGAGAGTGGATTTGCCGTGATCGATATGCGCGATAATAGAAAAATTCCGAATGAGATTAGTATCCATATGACCCTTTATTGCGATGCGGGTCAACTATACTAAACGAAGACCTCTTTGGAAATGATCATCATATAGTAATCAAGAGTTGATTCTTTGGCGCGGATAGGAATAACGTTGGCATAACCCTGGTAGGCCTCCTCGGTATCCTCAAAACGGTACTCTCCCGTTGCTGGATCCAAGACTTTTTTACGTTTAGGGATGGAAATCTCGGCATTTTCAATTTTTGACCGCCGTTTAATGGCCACTTCAAAAGTTTCAATGATGGAGTCCGGCATTAAACTATCTGTAATATTTTTATTGATAACGTCATCAGACTGCATTTCAAGCAAAGCATACATTGGGTTATTCATGTAAATCAGATCCCCCTTGGCGTTGGCGATCATGATATTTTTCTTAATCATATTGGCCAGGGTGTCAAATTTACGATGTTCAACTGAAATCCTATCTGTGCGGAGCTGCTCAAATTTTTTCATGTTAACAATCATTTTATTAAGCTCTTTGGCCAACTCACCAATTTCATCATCAAGATCGTAATAAATCGAAACATCATAGTTACAATCTTGTAGTTCGCGAACAGCATCGTTAATTTTTTTGAAAGGCATAGCAATTTTTCCAGGAACGACCAAGGAAAGAAGGATTGTCCCAAGAAAAGTAATAATCAGAGTTATCAACATGTTTCTGCGGGTCTCGCCTATGATGGATTTAACTTGTTTATCTCTTTGTTCATTCTGAAAATACTGAATGTCCTGAAACTCTGAAAAGGCTTCAAGGATCTTGTCAGTTAATTCATTAATGGTGGATAAACCTTCTCCATCACGATAAAAAAGCGAAGATTTACTCACGATCGTTTTTAGAGAATCAACATAACCCTGCATCTTAGAGATGATCTTTTTAGCCTCAACCTCCACATAAAAACTATCTAAACGTTGAAGCTGTGACTGAAATCCTTCACAAAGGTTTTCAAGACGTTTTAAGTCTTCACCTGTGGGCTTGGTAGTCAGGATTTTTTTTTGCATCTTAAGAATGGCCACTGCAGAAATACGAACTTCATCAGTGAGAAGCGAAATTTTATTCGAATTAATGGTGATGCTTGATATCTGATTATTAAGAGAGTCGAGAAAGAAAAAGACCGTAAAGCCCATGATCAACACCACTAAGTTGGCAATGATAAAACTAGTAGCGACTCGACGCTTAAGGGACAGTTGCATAATTTCTCCGTTTAAACTTCTTCTAGGTCTTGGAACAATCGATCAAAGTTCTTCTCACTTCCGACAAGCACGACAATGTCATCGGCTTCAATCACATCCATCGGAAGTGGTGAATCATTGATCACAATTCTATATGATGCTTTTCCCTCTTCACTTATGTAGGGAACGCGCTTCTGAAGTGCAACAATATTGAGCGAGTAGTTTTGTCTGATTTGAGATTCAACCAACGTTTTACCTTCAAAAGATTTACCCAGTTTGATTTCCACAATAGAATATCCTGCAGAAAAGTTGTAGCGTTGAAGGACATGCGGTGCCGCAATTTTTGAAGCAACAATTTCTCCCATTTCTTCTTCCACTTTAATGATCTCAGAAGCTCCGATCTCTCTTAAAACATGCTCATGGAGTTGAGTGGTCGCCCTTGCAACGACTCGTCCAACCCCTAACTTCCTTAACATCGCCACTGACATAATACTCATCTCAATATTATCCCCAATCGCCACCACCGCCGTATCCACATCCGAAATATTTACAGCTCGAAGAGATTTTTCTTGGGTTACATCAATACAGATGGCGTGGGAAACCTTATCTTTAATCCTGTCCACAAGTTCAGGATTCGAATCAATTGCTATAACCTCGGCCCCTTTCTCGAAAAGCCTAACAGCGGTTTTTGCGCCAAATGTACCGAGTCCAATAACTGCTATAATCATAAAATTATCCTATTAAAACTTTCCCTTCTGGGTATTCTACTTTATTTGGTAAAACAACACGACTACCTACGGCCAAAACAAGAGTCAACGGTCCTACTCGTCCTAAATACATCATACTGATAATTATTATTTTTCCCATCACACTAAGAAATGGAGTGATTCCTAAACTAAGGCCAACTGTTCCGAAAGCACTAACAACCTCAAACAGAATTGCCAGAAAACTTTTATCTGGCTCTACTCGCATGAGAATCAGCGCTCCTGTACTCACCACAATCAAAGAAATAATAAAAATGGCGATGGCCTTTACCACCGTAGCAGCGGGGATTTTCCTTTCAAACATTTCCACATCATACTTGCCTCGCAAAGTGGCCGTAACAGATTGGAGAAGTACAGCTAAAGTTGTGACCTTTACTCCACCACCCGTTGAACCTGGAGATGCTCCAATGAACATCAACATAATCATCATATAGACAGAGTGTGGATGAAGAGCATTTAAATTTATTGTATTAAATCCTGCCGTTCTTGTTGTAACGGATTGGAAAAATGAGACTTGCAATTTCTCCCCGAGATTCATGTCCTGAAAAGCGTGCAAAAACTCTCCAAAAAAAAGATAAATTGTTCCAAAAACCAATAACAGGGTATTTATCGTAAGCACAATTTTTGTATGCATCGTGAGGTATCTAAAACCACGTCGTTCTTTTAAGTTTTTTAAGACATCCTTCATGACGGCAAAACCAATACCACCCAAAATAATGAGAAACGCAACAGTAAGGTGTATTAAAGGACTAAACTTAAAATCTTCTAAGTTATTATTAAAAAGTGCGTAGCCCGCATTACAAAAGGCCATTATGGAATGATAAAAACCAAAATACATGGCCTGACCAATTTCAAAACCTTCTTGATAAAAACCAATCGTCAAAATGATGGCACCAACAAATTCGATAAAAAAAGTGAACTTAACAATGTCGGCCACAAGGCCCAAAAGCTCTTGCGAGCTTGAAGTATCAAGCACATCATGCATGATAACTTGTTCTCTCATTTGTAAATTTCGACCCATGATTACGGCCAAAGAACTCGAGAGAGTCATGATGCCAAGTCCGCCAACTTGAGCAAGAATAAGCATTACCATTTGTCCAAAGATACTAAATTCATCCGGTAAAGAGATACTCGAGAGTCCTGTCACACAAGTAGCTGATGTAGACATAAAAAGAGCATCAATAAAAGAAATCGTATGACCAGGGTTAGTAGACACTGGAAGGATGAGAAGAAGTGAGCCTAAAAGAATCCAACCTGCAAATGACAGAAGAACCACTTGCCCCGGTTGAAGCTTAAGCCGAAAAAGAAAACTACTGGCCCCGGAATAAACTTGAGGAGCCTTTTCCTTTTTCTCATAAAGCGAAATAATGCTTGAGAAAAGATGAACGGCGGACAACCAATAAATAAACTCTATGTCCCCCCAAGTAATTAAGACAGGAATAAAAATAATCAATGAGAAAATGTATTTACGAATAAAATCTTCAACGCTATCACTTTTTAAAAAATTCGTCGCAAGAGTGATAAAAAGAACTAAGGGAACAACCCAGATTGCATGACCCACAATTTGTGGCATTGGAAGTTGAGAGAGAATTTCGGGTAAACGGTTAGACTTTTTGAAAGTATAAATTAGGACAAAAAATCCATTAATGAATATCTCAAGTAAAAGTGGCAACCTTCCCATAAAGTAGTTCATAATGCTGATATTACGCCGTTTTTTAAATATTCCTAGGAATTGTTCATGAGACAAAAACGTTCTGTCCCCTTCAAAATCACAACTGTCGATAGCTTAGGCCAGGGTGTTAGCAAAGAAACCGACAAGATTACTTTTATACCAAAAACTTTACCTAATGAAACTGGAACTGCAGAAATCATGGCAGAAAAAAAAGG